>NZ_JACGVM010000010.1:0-155514 GCF_014077195.1 Colwellia sp. BRX9-1 | reverse complement strand
GTCTAGCGACAATAGCACTGTGGCACCACCTGATCCCATTCCGAACTCAGAAGTGAAACGCAGTAGCGCCGATGGTAGTGTGGGAGTTCCCATGTGAGAGTAGGACATTGCTAGGCTCCTAATTAAGTTTAATAATAACCACTTAAATGGTATTGTTAAGCGGCTGTTTAAGATAATACAACTAACAAGTTGAATTATCGGCCCCGTGGAGGGGTTCCCGAGTGGCCAAAGGGACCAGATTGTAAATCTGATGGCTCAGCCTTCGGTGGTTCGAATCCACCTCCCTCCACCACTTTATTCAAACATAAATCCTTACTATTTAATAATATTAGCGCTTAGCTAATTTTTATCATATCTGAATACTTATCACTTAACTTTTTAAACCTAATATAAAACTCACTAGTAGAATCGATCAAGGTTAATGCTTTAATTAATATCTCAGCCTGTGCTAGATCGCCAACCCTCTCATTATCTTTTTCAAACGAAACAAGTAACACTTGCAATAAATTCAACTTAATCCCAGTGTGATTAGGAAAATGAACCAGTGCATCATTGAGTTTATCAATCGCCAGACTGTATTTATGCTTCTTATATAGACTAACACCTAACTCTAATGCGCTTTGTGCCGCAATCCTTTCATGGTCAGAATAAGGCTTATCTGCAATAGTGTTTATTTGTGTCAGTATTGGGGAATTATCTTGATTTACATGAGCTAGCTCAGTTAGTAGGTTATCAGCATAAGACTTCTTTCCCATAGCCATGAGTGATTTGGCTATTGCAATTGTACCTACTGATGATATTTGATGTTTACAGTTTATTAGTAACAACTCAGCTTCTTTTAGTGCTTCTTTAGCAAGCCTTGGATCTTTAATTTTATCATACAACCTTGCTGCTAATAATTTACTATGAATCTTAATCTCTATGGTATTAAAGTCCCTGACCATATCAGTAAGTAATTTAAAAGCTTTGTTACTTAGTCTGCGTGATTTTTGAGGTTCTAGATCTGTCATGGACTCAAGTAGCGCTTCGACAAAATGTAAGGTGTTATCAGGTTTTCTATGAACAGAGTGAAAGGCAAGCGCTGCAGTTTTAGCAAAAGCTTGTGTTGCTTTATCGAAGTTCTGATTTGTTAAACATAAGTCTGCATATTTCTCTAGACGTGGTACAGAAAGAGGTGAAACAACCAAAGCATTTTCTAAAATTGCTTCTGCTAACAGAGGTTCTTTATTTAATTGGTAGGTATTGGCTAGCCAATCGTAAGCTGACAAATAAAGTGGATTATTTTCTATTACCGTATTAAAACAATCAGCGGCCAAGTTATAATCATGATCGAGTAATGCTATCTTTCCTAGGCCAATTGCCGCCCACTGACAATTAGGAGAACAAGCGTAAGTCTCGTAAATATCTCGGGCCCTATCAAATTGTTTTAACTCAAAGTATTGTCTAGATTGAATTCCTAAACATTCATTTTTATAAATTGAATTTATGGAGATAATATCTTGGCATAATGAAATAACTTGTTGGGAGTCGTTGTTATCCATAGCGTTATATATATCAAGCATAGCTGTTTTTTTAGCGAAACATCGCGCTAATCGAATGTTAAGATCGTTAAGTGTATATGGCTTAGCAAGGTATTCATCGGGTTTATGTTCGAGGGCAGCTAACACCATAGCTTGTGAAACCTCAGCGGTTATCATAACGATAGCGCAATGACGTGAGATAAACTTTTTAGACCTTAATTCTTCAAGAATATGTTGACCATTTTTTTTATCTTCGCCCAGGTCATAACCTAATAATATAACGTCAAACTGAATTTTTTCACAAAGTATTAATACATCTGAGGCGCGGTTACTCGTATCAACACTAAGAGCACCAAGCGTGTAAGCGAATAATTTCAATGCATCACGTGATTGGCTGATACTTTCAACGATTAAAAAACGCATCTTGCTGTATGCAATCTTGTTCATAAACTCCCTTGAATATTCTTTTATCTGTAGAGACTTTTAGCGGAATTAAAACCACTTGTCTAGCTTTGCAACTGACAATAATTAAATATTAGGATATATAGCTTATTTGCTTGCAGATAACCCTTCTCGTAATTGCACTTATAATAGCTATACTGTATTCTGCAACGCCGCTGTACATTGGCTAACTTCCACTTTTTATAAAGAGATTTATCTATGGGTTTTACCTCGTTGGGCTTATCTGCCCCGATTCAAAAAGCGATTGCTGAAAAAGGTTATACCGAACCATCACCAATTCAAGCACAAGCAATTCCCGCCGTACTAAGTGGGAAAGATGTCATGGCAGCAGCACAGACGGGAACCGGTAAAACAGCAGGGTTTACACTACCAATATTAGAACGTTTATCAGGTGGCAACAAGCCACAGGCTAATCAAGTACGCACACTAATCTTAACGCCAACACGAGAGTTAGCGGCACAGATATATGAAAATGTGGAAATGTACGGTAAGTACTTACCTTTAACTGCGACAGTGGTCTTTGGTGGTGTGAAAATTAATCCACAAATGATGCGCCTTCGCCAAGGTGTCGATATATTGGTGGCAACACCAGGAAGATTGCTTGATTTATATAATCAAAAAGCAGTCAGCTTTAAGCAACTTGAAATACTAGTGTTAGATGAAGCGGACCGTATGTTAGATATGGGCTTTCTTCGCGATATTAAAAAGGTATTATCGGTCTTACCTAAGCAACGTCAGAATCTTTTATTCTCTGCAACCTTTTCAGAAGATATCCGTGATCTTGCGCGAGGGTTAGTAAATAATCCTGTTGAGATCTCTGTTAGCCCACGAAATACCACCGCTGAAAAAGTTGAACAGGTAATTTATCCTGTTGATAAAAAGAAAAAGCCAGCCTTGTTAACAGCACTCATTAAAGATAATGAATGGCCACAGGTCTTAGTGTTTATGAAAACTAAACATGGAGCAAATAAGTTAACCAAACAATTAGAGGCTGAAGGTATAAGAGCAGCGGCTATTCATGGTAATAAAAGCCAAGGAGCTAGAACTAAAGCATTAGCTAACTTTAAAGATGGTACAGTGAATGTTTTAGTTGCTACCGATATTGCAGCGCGCGGTATTGATATTGACCAGTTACCACAAGTTGTTAACTTTGAATTACCTAACGTTGCAGAAGATTATGTTCATAGAATCGGTAGAACTGGTCGAGCGGGTGCAAGTGGTAAAGCGGTTTCATTAGTCTGTTCAGAAGAAATTGATTTATTAAACGATGTAGAGCATTTAATTCAAACCCATATACCTCGTGAAATAGTGCCAGGATTTGAACCTTTTAATTTTTTATTAGAATCACGTCCTTTAAGACCTTTAAAAGCAAATAAGCCTAAAAAAGCAAAAACTGAACATCATGACGGACAACGTTCTGCCGATAATGCACGAGGTCATAAGCCGCAAAGTAAAAATCCTCGTCATAGAAATGACAGTAACGCGAATAAAGATTCGAATGCAGGTGGTCGTCGTAAAAACCCAGCAAGTACAGCACCAAAAAGTAATAGCGACCCATACTCTGCGTCACGCTAGTTTAGAAAATTAAATTAGGGCTCTTAATGAGCCTTATTTAATTTTGCTAATAGTTGATCTAGGTTATTTGCAAATGCCTGTCTGTCAGCTTGACTGATCGGGGGTGCACCGCCAGTTTGAATACCGCTAGAACGTAAAGTATCCATAAAGTCACGCATGTTGAGTCTTTGCCTGATGTTACTCTCGGTATAAAGTTCGCCACGAGGGTTTAGGGCTAAACAGCCTTTCTCTACAGCTTCCGCTGCTAAGGGAATATCTGCTGTGATCACTAAATCATGCTTTGCTGAACGCTTAACTATTTCATCATCGGCAACATCAAAACCAGCATTAACCTGTATAAAAGAAATAAATTTTGAGGGTGGCGTTTTAATGAAATGATTAGCGACCAAGATTGTTTCAATCTTTGCACGTTCAGCAGCACGGAATAATATTTCTTTAATAACGGTTGGACAAGCGTCGGCATCGACCCAAATTTTCATTATATTCCTTATTACATTTATTTTTTGCACTCGTTAGGTGCAAACTATTGCTATTTTAATCTGATGATTGCTGTTATACCTAATAGATTTCAGATAATAATATATATACTAAGCTGGAACGATACCTGCTTAGTACGATAAAAATATTTAACAAGAGAGTTAACCAATGAACAAACCACAAAGAGATATTACCCTAAGATTTCTAGCTGAACCACAAGATGTAAATTTTGGTGGTAAAGTTCACGGTGGTGCCGTAATGAAATGGATCGATTTAGCCGCTTATGCATGTTCAGCCGGTTGGAGTGGTCGTTATTGTGTAACTGCTTATGCAGGGGGGATACGTTTTATTGCCCCAATTCATGTTGGCAGCTTAGTTGAAGTAGAGGCTAAAGTCATTTATACCGGCAATTCATCAATGCATATCGCGTTAGAAGTAAATGCCTGTGATCCAAAGTTACTTAATCGCACATTAACAACCCATTGTATTGTTATTATGGTGGCTGTTGACGAAAACGGTAAGTCAGAAAAAATCCCTAAATGGATCCCTGAGTCGCCAGAAGATATTAAACAAAATGAGTCAGCGATAAAATTAATGGAAATGCGTAAACTCATCGGCGAAGAAATGCAAATCTTTGTAGAATAGTATGTAACCTAATACAAATCTGATAGGAATATTTTATAGTGCAAGCTCTAGACGAACAACAAATCAAACTTGTTTTAAATTACGATGATGCTCAACGAGCCAATTACTTTCTGAAAGAAGTTGTCGTAAATAATGAAATTTGGATATTAAAAGACGAGCACGGCTGTGTGATGCTTAATACCGAAGATGAAGATTGCGTACCTGTCTGGCCAAATAAAGAATTTGCCCAGGCTTGGGCCACAGATGAATGGCAAGAATGTCAGCCAGAAGCTATTTCATTAAGTAAATGGTTTAGTCACTGGTCGCATGGTTTGGCAGACGACGAATTAGCCTTAGTGGTGTTTCCTAGTCAAAATGAGCAAGGGTTAGTTTTTTACCCAGATGAGCTTGAACAAGAACTAAAAAACAAACAAAAAAATCAATCAGCCAAAGGTCAGCGTTAATTACATGAGTTTTACTTCTTTAGCATTAGATAAGAGCCTAACCAACGCTGTAAAAGCACTTGGTTATGATGAGGCCACCCCTATTCAGTTAAAAGCTATTCCTGCGATCTTAGCTGGAAAAGATATTATGGCTGGAGCGCAAACAGGAACAGGAAAAACAGCGGCCTTTGCTTTACCTATTTTACAAAAGTTAATGGCAACACTTCCTGAAAATCGTCCTGTTCGAGCTTTAGTGTTAACGCCTACACGTGAACTTGCTCAACAAGTCTATAAAAGTTTTGTTAGTTATGCTGAAAACACAGAACTCAATATTGCCGTTGCTTACGGTGGTGTCAGTATTAACCCACAAATCACTGCATTAAACAAAGGTGTGGATGTTTTAGTGGCAACCCCCGGACGATTACTTGACCATATTATTAATGGCTCTTTAGCGTTAACGGAACTGGAATTTTTAGTCTTTGATGAAGCTGACCGTATGTTAGATATGGGCTTTAAAGATGAGATAGACCGTATCTTAAATCGGGTACCACTTAAGCGCCAAACCCTCTTGTTTTCAGCAACTTTCGACGATGCAATTTTTAAACTGAGTAAAAACTTATTAACCGATCCTGAGTTAATTGAAGTCAGTGAGCGAAATGCAGCGGCAGCAAAAGTAGAGCAAATTCTTTATACCGTTGATAGTGATCGAAAGCGTGAATTAACCTCATTTTTAATCGGTTCAAAGAATTGGAAACAAGTACTTATCTTCACCCGTACTAAGGTAACTGCCGACGCATTAGCGAAAGAAATGTGTAAAGACGGTATTAAAACGCAATCGATTCATGGCGATAAATCTCAAGGCGCAAGAGAAAAAGCCTTAGCAGAGTTTAAAGAAGGAAAAACCCGTGCCTTAGTGGCTACCGATGTTGCCTCTCGTGGTTTAGATATTGCAAACTTAAATTATGTTATTAACTACGAACTCCCTTATATTGCTGAAGATTATATTCATAGAATAGGAAGAACGGGTCGAGCAGGTAATGAAGGGGTAGCTGTTTCGTTGATGAGCCCTAGCGAAGAGTGGTTATTAGAAGCGGTTGAAAAGGTACTCGATACGCGCTTATTGCAGCAATGGTATCCTGGTTATGAACCTGACTTAACAAAAACAGAAAAGCCGGCAAGAAAAGGTGGACAGAAACAGCGCGATAGAAAAAAAGCGTTAGGTGAGCATAGTGACGCTAAAAAACGCTCAGGACCGAAAAATAAATACACCAGAAGATAGTTAGCGTATTAAACGCCATATCACTGCAATTGAGTTTCTAAATAATAGATTCTTAATTTGCAGTGAATATTCTCTAGGTCTTCTTTTACATATTACAAGGTAAAGAGGTGCGCGACTAATGCGGTGTAGTCAGCGAAAAAGTTTTTATCATCAAGGGCTTTAGAATTTATCAAATATTTACCATTAACCACCATAGTCGGAACACCGGTTAATTGACGAGCCGCTGATAACTTATCCTGAGTCTGCTTATTACGCTTAGCTTCACTAATAATGCTAAAGTTTTTCATGCCTTTATCAAATTTAGCACCATCTCCGCCACTCAATACAAAAATGTTACGAATATCTTCTTCGCTATTTATCGTTGCACGCTCGGTCTGTAAATAGTTAAAAATGGCAGGAGAGAATTTTTTAGCAACAGCCGTCTTCTCGGCAATAATAAGGGCTTTACTTAGCATAAACTGAATTTCTGGCGCAGTTTGTTGCATAAAGTCCACGTGCGTTTTTTCCAGCTTCACCCCTTTGGGCAATACCTTTTCGAATTCATTTAAATAGGGCTCATAAGCGCGACACGCAGGACAGTAATAAGAGAAGTATTCACGCAGCTCAGGTTTGTTGGTAGTTTGTTCAGATATAACCGTATAGTGCTTACCTTCTTCAAATTTACTGTCTTGTGCTGCAACCGCTGTCGCAGCGAATAAGGTCAAGGCGATGAATCCGCCAAATAGTGTTTTAAGAGCTTTCATGGTTGTCCTCAGAGAATCATTTATTAATTTTGATTGTTGCGAGTATAGACCAAAGTAAAAAGCGTCGGTTCATCGTAAAATGTAAAAGTTTATTACGAAAATTTTTTAGCGAAAGTCATTATTTAAAATGAATTAAAAGACATAAGTTTAAATTATTTGAAATAATAGCTAAACGTCGTTGAGTTGTAGCTGTTTTATTTTTTAGTATATTACTGTTGTTATCAATAAATGGTTTGTTAATTTCTTTATTATCAGTGGTTAATGTTTTTGTTGGCTTTTCCATTATCTATCCTTATTTGTGGGTGTAAGACTATTCTGTCAAAACAAAAAATGACAAACCAACGATATAAACTTACACTTAATATAAGTAAAACTTATGGCAAATAAGTAAAGATGGATCAACGACTCAAGTATTTAAATGCAATGCGTACCTTTGAAAGTGCTGCTCGACATAAAAGTTATAGTCAAGCGGCAGAGGAGTTGTTTGTTTCTCAAGCGGCGGTTAGCCAACAAATGCGGCAATTGGAAAACGTTTTATCCGTAAAATTATTCGTTCGTACCGGCCGTAAAATGTTGTTAACGCCAAGCGGTGAGACTTTGTATGAGTCGACACATCAAGCGCTTAACACATTAATAAAAGGGCTTAACAGTATTCAACAAGAAGATATTGCTGGCGATTTAACGATTACGTCAACACAAGCATTTTGTTCTTTATGGTTAATGCCTCGTTTATATAAATTTTCTCAAGTACACCCGGATGTTAATGTACGCATATTAGGCTCAAATCAGAAAGAAGATTTACAACAAAAAAATATAGATTTGGCGATACGCTTTGGTGTTAAAAAACAAGTGTCCAACGCTGATAATCTCGTCATGGAAGATTTTGGTGAAGATGTCGTATATCCCGTTTGCTCCCCCAAGTTATTACAACATATGTGGCTTCAAAGCCCCAAAGACCTCCTAGACTGCACTTTAGTTAGCTTAGCTAATGACCATGTAGTTACTTGGGATAAATGGTTTGAACATGCAGGCGTCAAAGGCTTTGAAAGCATGACTAAGAAAACAGAAGTTACCTCGAGCGATATGGCCTTAAATGCAGTATTAAGTGGCCATGGCGTTACACTTGCTGCCAGTGCGATGTTTTCACAATACATTCATACTAAGCAATTAGTTGTGCCTTTTAAAATTAAGCATCCAGTGATTTGGAAACGCTATTTGGCTTACGACCCCAATTCAGCCAAGCGCAAACGTATTGAGGTTTTTATTGACTGGGTGCGCGCCGAGATGGCAAGCTCAGCACCGAAAGTATTATTAAGATAATTTTGCTTTCGTTACATTTATCTAAGGAATATCAGTAGATGCCTTGTATTTTAGTTATTGATGACCGTCCGGATATCCGTCTAAGTTTAGCGGTATTGTTAGAAGATCATCACTACACCGTTATTGAAGCCGACAACCCTCAAATTGCACAAGTGAAATTAAAAAATCATGCTATATCACTGATATTGCTTGATATGAACTATCAACTAGACACAACGTCTGGTGAAGAAGGTTTAGCTTTTCTTACTTGGTTACAAAACTCTTCATTTGGACATACACCTACAATAGCAATGACCGCTTGGTCGAACACCGACCTAGTCGTAAAAGCAATGAACTTAGGTGCTAACGACTTTATTGAAAAGCCTTGGCGTAATAAACACTTATTGCATACTGTGGCGCAGCAGCTCAACCTTTTAAACCTTTCAAGTCAAAATAAAAAATTAAAACAACAACTTATCAATGAAAATTGTGACGATTATGTCTGGCAATCACCCGTTATGACGCAATTATTGAAAAAAGTAAAAGCGGTGGCACATACCGATGTCAGTATTTTATTAACCGGTGATAATGGCACAGGTAAAAGCGAACTTGCTCGCTTTATTCATCAAGAATCACCGCGTAATAACGAAGCTTTTATTGCCGTAAATATGGGCGCTATCAGCGAGTCACTGTTTGAAAGCGAGATGTTTGGCCATAAAAAAGGCGCTTTTACTGATGCCAAACAAAACCGTATTGGGCGTTTTGAACTCGCTGAAAATGGTACTTTATTTTTGGATGAAATCGCCAATATTCCACTTTCCCAACAAGCTAAACTACTACGTGTATTAGAAAATGGAGAATACGAAACCCTTGGATCAAGCCTGACACAAAAAACAAATACTCGTATAATATCAGCGACTAATGGTGACTTTACTCAGTTACTAAGTACTGAGCTATTTAGAGAAGATTTATATTACCGTCTTAATACTATTGAATTTAGAGTGCCGTCGTTAAAAGAACGCACGGAAGATATTTTATTGTTAGCGCAATTCTTTGTTGATAAATTCACTAAAAAATATCAACGGTCTGTTCGCGCTATATCGCACGGTGCACAGCAAGCTATGCTTGATTACCATTGGCCAGGAAATGTGAGGGAAATGAGCCATTTAGTTGAACGAGCGGTATTGTTAGCTGAACATGAACAGTTATTGGCAGAAGATTTGCACATTAGAAATGTCAGTCCTGCGGGGGCAGTCGAAAACTTAGCCAATAATGCGCTTCAAAATAATGAGCCGAGTAATCAATTACCATTAATGACATTGGCTGAAGCGGAAGTTGCCATGGTTAAATTAGCGCTCAAACAAAGCGCAGGAAATGTACCTCAAGCGGCGATATTACTGGGTTTAACAAAAGCGTCGATGTATCGACGTGTGGAGAAATATGGCCTTGCTAAAAACTAATTCTCTAGAAAGCTTTATACAAAAAAAACTTGCTATACTCTGTACTGTTATTTTGTTGTTAAGTGGTTATATTTTATGGCTTTTAACGATAAAGTGGCAGTGGATCGTTATTGTTGAATTAGTGCTTTTTACGATTTGTTTTGGCTTTACTTTGTCAATAAAGCAGCGTGTGATGCGATCTTTTACTCGTGCTTCTTTACATATAGATGCCATTACTCAAGAAGATTATAACCAATTTGGAAAATCAACTTTCCCAGAGGGTAAAGTTAGCGAATTTCATCAGCAATTGAAACAACTGAGTGAAAAGTTACAAACACAAAAGTCTCATTATGATCAGCAGGCTTTTCTGGTTTATCAATTGATCTCACAGTTAGATACACCAGTTTTGATATTTAATGAAAAACAACAGCTTACACTTGGTAACGAAGCGTTTTATTATCTGTTTAAGCAACCATGGCAAATGTTTCGTCACGCCACTGCCGATTTATTGGGTTTACATTACAATGACGGACACTGGAAGTTCATAGAACAAGCGAAACAAAACCGCTGGCAAATACGTCACAGTGAATTTATAGATGATGGTGAAAATCATCAACTGCTGCTTTTTATTGATATTGAACCCGCATTGCGAGAAAGCCAATTAAATGCCTGGCAGCAAATCATTCGCGTACTCGGCCATGAGATCCGTAATTCATTAACACCAGTATCTTCGATGGCAGAGACACTAGCAGACAAAGCAAGCAACGAAAGAGACAAAATGGTGCTTGGTGTTATTACCGAGCGTTGTTTGCATTTACAATCTTTTGTGAACCGTTACTCGTCGTTATCACAAAAGTTACAAATAAATTGCCAGTGGTTGTCTGTAGAGCACGTTATTAAGTCTGTTTCGGGTTTGTTCTCCGATATAAATATTACCCTCAACGCGCGTGTTAATGAATTTTGGGCAGATGGCGAATTTATAGAACAAATTTTTATTAACTTATTTAAAAATGCTAAAGAGGCAGGCGCCACTGAAATAGCGGTTAGCCTTGCTTTAGAAGATCAATATTACATTATTGAAATTACCGACGATGGCCATGGTTTCTCTAACATGAACAACTTATTTGTTCCGCTCTATTCAACTAAACCACAAGGGCAAGGAATAGGGTTAAGCTTTTGTCGTAATATCATTGAACAGCATCATGGGGTAATGGAGCTGCATAATAATAACGAGAGTGGTCAACTGCAATCAGGCGTTACCGTAATGATGATTCTACCTAAGCCCAACATTAACAGGGGTTAGCCGCGAGTTCAATTATGAACTAGGTAAGAGTTCGAAAATGAACTTTTGTTTATCTGAGTAAGCTGAATCAATGAAATTGGTTTAACAATATGTTGATTTGTAAATAATAATTATTGTCATTTAATAGTGAAGTTTTGCTATAGTGATAAAATTACCATAAGGACAATAAATAAAATGAAATTATTTACAAAAATAGTAGCCGCGAGTATTTTTACTGTATTAGCTACAGGTGCAATCGCTAACTCAGCAAGCTCTTTAAAACATGCAGAAAAAGCGACTGATTTACGCCAATCAATATTTAGTTTGTTGGGCAGCAACATGGGTCCTTTAGGCGGTATGGCTAAAGGAAAAATTGAATTTGATGCGGAAAAAGTATCAACGCATGCTTTACGCATTAATCAATTATCACTGATGATTGCCGACTATACCCGCACGAACACTTCGGCACATAAAGTGAAGACTGAAGCACTCGACAAAATTTGGGAACAACCTGATGCATTTTCAAAACGTATTGATGACTTAACACAAGCATCGGCTAATTTGCAAAAAGCAGCTTTAAGCGGAGATGAAAGTCTTATTAAAAAAGCGATTGGTGGTGTAGGTAAAACCTGCGGCGGCTGCCATGATGATTTTAAAGCAGAATAGTGCTTAACCCGTGACCATTTAAACGACTTTAGTACTTTAAAGTCTGATGGTTTAGGGTTTTATTAACATAAATTAATAGGTGATTTCAGCGGTGTAAAACATCCTGTAATCACCTATCGTTAAAATAACAAATGTATTAGTAGTAATATTCTTCTATAACAGGTGCATTCAGCACCACCAGCCAATAAACAAAAACCACAGCCACTATTACCATTAAAAGTGCAATCCATAACTTAGAGTGTTTGATCACATTTGTTTTATCTACTTTAGCGGCAAGCTTTTTTCCTGTGATCATTGGGAGTATTATCGATTGCTTTTTTACTCGCTCATAATAGGCGATTGCCAATAGGTGCATAGCAATGGCTGCAATCATAAAATCAAAGACATTGTGATGTAAAAACATCATAACATGTTCGACTTCTTTGCTAACACTATCGTAGTAAGGTCCAGAAGAAAATACATCGTCATTGATAAACAAACCACTTATTGCCTGTAAACTGATGAGAAAAATCATCAAAAAAACCATCAAACTGCCTAATGGATTATGACCACTACTATTTTTAACTTGATTGTTTTTTATATCACCAATGTAGTTAATAAGGCGCTTAGGTGTTGGAAAAAAAGATCTAAACTGCGAGTGTTTAGTACCGAAGAATCCCCACAAAGTTCTGAAAACAAGTAAGCCTAAAGCGAAATAGCCAAGTTTCATATGAATATCAATCAGGTTATTGTCTTGATCAGAAGTGTACCAAGAGGCAATAACAGTAAAGGCAAATAGCCAATGAAAAAGTCGTAAAGGTAAATCCCAAATAAGAACATGTTTCAGCAAGAGTCTATCCCAAATAGAAATAAAGTATTAATTGTAATGGCTACAAATTATGAAGTAAAAAGGAATCACCGAATTACTTCACATCAATAACGAAATATTTTGAGTTCATTATCGAACTAGTACGAAAATAAGGTTGTCGATTTAATGTTTTACATTGATTTATATAGGAAATATTATTGGCACGAAATTAGCTATATCAATATATAGAAAGACGGTTAAGCAACAACCAAGAGAATAATGTGGATATTTTAAAACAGAAGCCTAAAAAAACATTGCTCAATAACAAAGGACTAATAGTAACGATCGCCGCTGTTATTGTTATTGTATTGGTAAGTTATGCAAAAGCGTCACTTAATAGTGTCAGCCTAGCGAGAAAAGATTTATTGCTTGCAACGGTAAAGCAAGGAAATATAGACGTTACCGTAGAAGGATACGGCAAGTTAACCTCAGATAAATTGCAATTAATTACTACCCTCACCAAAGCAACGGTTGAAGAAATCGTATTAAAACCTGGCGCTACTGTTACCAAAGAAAGCGTAATCGTAAGATTAGCAAACCCAGAACTGCAGCAACAAGTGCAAAGTGCTGAATATTCAGTAGCTGAGTCAAGAGCCAATTTACGCCAACTAAAATTAAACCAAAGACGCGAAACACTCACCGAAAAGTCAAATTATTTAGAACTTGTATCACAGCATAAAGGGGCTCGTTTAACGTTAACGGCACAAAATAAATTGGTAAAAAGCGGTATTGTCAAACAAATAGACTATCAAGAAAGCATATTGCGTGAAGATCAGTTAAAAGAACGAATTGAAATTTTTAAAGAACGTAATGAACAGCTTAAAGAAGTACATAAAGAGGCGATAAATATACAACTAGAACGAATTAAGCAAGTTGAACAAAGGCTAACAATCGCTAAAGACCGGAAAAATAAATTAGTGGTAAAGGCCGGTTTTGACGGTGTGCTACAACGTTTATCTGTAAATTTAGGGCAAAGCTTGTCTCCAGGGCAAGAAGTCGCCTTAATTGGTAGTGTTACCGAATTAATTGCGTTGATCCGCGTGCCACAAAACCAAGTGCAATTAGTTAAAATTGGTCAGAACGTTATCGTTGATACCCGACAAGAACTCATTGAGGGGAAAGTTAAGCGTATTGACCCTATTGTTGACCAAAACACCGTCGAGGTGGAGATATCATTCCCTGGAAAACTACCTAAAAGTGCAAGGCCCGAACAAAACATTGATGCGGTGATCACGGCTAAAGTACTCAAAAACATTTACTACATCGACCGACCTGCCAATGTGCAAGCGCAGAGTGAAACTTCGCTGTATCGGCTTAATAAAGAAATGTCTGAAGCTATAAGAGTCGATATAAGTTTTGGGGAAAAAACTGGACGATTTATTGAAATAAGTGCGGGAGCCAACTTGGGCGACCAATTTATTATTTCAGATTTAAGTAACTATAAAACAGCCAAAATTTCGATTTTATAATTGAGTCATAAAATTACAAAAGGATAGGTACATGAGCACAGCCATTTTATTATTAAAAAATATCGGCAAAATTTTTGAAACCGAAGAACTTGAAACACATGCTTTGAAATCAATTAACTTAACCGTTAATAAAGGAGACTATGTTTCAATATCTGGTCCTTCTGGCTGTGGTAAATCAACACTTTTATCAATTATGGGCTTACTTGATGTAAGTAGCAGTGGAGAGTATTTCATTGAAGGTGTCAATGTTACTGACCTATCCCTGGATCAAGCTGCAGAAGTTAGAAATGCAAAGATTGGTTTTATATTTCAATCGTTTAATTTAATAGACGAGCTTTCAGTTTTCGACAACGTGGCTTTGCCACTGCGCTACCATGCCGACAAGCCTAATAACGCGACAATCAAAAAACGTGTCATAGAATGTTTAGAAAAAGTAGGCCTGTCACACCGTATTAGTCACAAACCAAACCAACTTTCTGGCGGTCAACAACAACGTGTTGCCATTGCTCGTGCGTTAGTTGCTAATCCTGCAGTGCTATTAGTGGATGAACCAACGGGTAACCTTGACTCTAAAAGTGCTGACCAAGTTATGGATGTACTCGACCAATTAAATAAAGCGGGTACAACCATTTGTATGGTAACGCATGATCCGCGCTATGCAGATATGGCACGTACTAAAGTACAGCTTCTTGATGGCGCTATTTTACACTCACCGGGTGTAAAACTAGTCGGGTAAATCGGCTAACTCAATAAGTACTTTGTACCGTCATACTGAATTTATTTCAGTATCTAAAGTTGTTGAAAAGTTTAAAACCAGATCCTGAAACAAGTTCAGGATGACGCTATTTTAGACTCGCTGGGTGTAAAACTAGTCGGTTAAGTCGGCTAACTCAATAAGTACTTTTTACCGTCATACTGAATTTATTTCAGTATCTAAAGTTGTTGAAAAGTTTAAAAACCAGATCCTGAAACAAGTTCAGGATGACGCTATTTTAGACCCGCTGGGTGTAAAACTAGCGAGATAACTCACCCTGAACCTTATTCAGGGTGATGGTCAGAAGATAGGGTCATGAAAAATGAACAGTTATTTAATCAAACAAGCGTATTTAAGCTTAAAGCAAAAACCGATTTTTGTGCTTAGTGTGGTTTCTACCATGGGCGTAACCTTAGGTGCATTATTATGTGTGCTGACCTTAGCGTATGTCATGTTAATAAAACCCTTACCGTATCCTGACCAAGAGCGTTTATATAATGTTGAACATCAATTAATCAGTAATGAAAATGCTATTGATGGCCGCGCATTTACCTACCCTAATCTAATGCATTTATATAACCAGCAATCGTTATTTGAGCAAAGTGTTTTAATGTATGTTGATGGCGGGGTCATTACTTCTTTGCCAAGCGAACCCATGGTGGCAATATCATTTATAACGCCGCAATGGTTTTCATTGTTCTCTGCAAAAATGGAGTTAGGGAAGGGATTTGCAGAAAGTGAAAAAGTTAACAGTTATAACCCCGTTGCCGTTTTAACTTATGAAACATGGCAAAATAAGTTTAATGGCGACATTAATGTACTTGAAAAAAGCCTGACGTTAAGCGGAAATAACTACCGAATTATTGGTGTACTCGCAGAAAATAACATTGAAGCGCCACTCGCCGGCGCTGGTTTTAAAACCGAGTTATATCTTCCATGGGATTATAATTCGGTAAGTGAAAGAGAACGAAAACGTTGGGGAAATGATGATAGCGGTTTGATATATGTTGGTAAGCTGAATAAGCAATATGCGGAATATTCCAAGCCACAAATTGATCAAATACTAACAAAGGTCGTCAATGAGAATTGGCAAAGTAAGGTATCGGGTCATGACTTTTTTAAAAATTGGTCGATCGTACTTGAAACACAAACATTAAAATCTTTTATTGTTAGCGATGGTGAACGTAGCGTTTACTTATTATTGATTGGATCATTAGGTTTACTGTTTATTGCTTGCGCTAACATCGCCAATTTATTTGTTTCACGAACAGTAGAGCGTCAGCAGCAACTTGCTATTTCTGCGGCTGTTGGTGCTTCTAAAGCACAATTATTTCGCAATATTTTAGCTGAAACAGGGCTGTTAATGTTTGCCGCTATTATACTCGCGCAGGTTGTTATTTTTGTTGGTTTTAGTGTTTTACAATATTACCTTGGTGATTTTCTACCACGCATTGATGAACTTGAACTCAATGCATTTTCATTTTCAGCTTCTATTTTACTTTTAGTCTTGTTAACACTTACCTTCTCACATTTATGTTTGAAAATGATCAACTATCATGCACTTAACGCTACGTTGCAATCAGGTGGCAAAGGCAGTGGTATTCAAGTGTCAAAGCGTGTGCGAAACATCTTAATTAGCAGTCAAATAGCGACAGCAACCGCCTTAGTCTTTATTAATGTCGTTTTGTATAAAGACGCCAGTGAATTAGTAAACCAACCTTTGGGTTATCAAACAAATAACATTACCTCGGTGGTATTGGCATTACCCAATGTTGAAAGCGAGATAAAAGCACAAAAACTCACTGCCCTTAAAGTTGAGTTATTAGCCCATCCGAAAATAAAAAAAGTAAGCCAAGCGATGCGACCCACAGGCTTTGGTACTTTGGCATTAACAGCTATGGAAACAGAAAATCGTTATACCGTGCTAGGGAAAGATATTGATGAACAATACTTTAGCATGCTCAAACAAGCGATTATTGAAGGTGACAACTTTAGTGCTGCAGATATTAAAGACGACAGAAGCGTGATGATTGTTAATGATGTTTTTGCACAAAGATTAGCGCCAAATGGCAGTGCGATTGGCTTTAAATTCAAAAATGGTGTTGAAGTTATTGGTGTTGTAAAAAGTATTAATATGCCTGGCATACAGAGAGTAGAGTCTCGTTTTTATTACCCCGCAAGTTTGGCAAGAAATATGTTGCTAATAGAACAGCATCAAGGGCAAATATTTAATCGTGATGAAATGATTAGTGCGATGAAAAGCGTTGATAAAAAATTAAGTTTATTCACCTTCACATCACTCAATGAATATAAAGACCGTCGATTATTTTCTTCAGTAACTACAGCCGTTACGACACTAGTATTGGCTATTTTAACGTTATTACTATCAGGTTTAGGTTTGTACGGTATTCTTAACTATTCTAGCCAAATGCGTCGTTTTGAAATTGGTACTCGCATGGCTATTGGTGCAAAGGGTAAAGATATTGTTAGCTTAGTCTTTAAAGATAATGCTGGCGCATTAGGCATTGGTTTAGCGGTAAGTTTTGTTGTATTACTTGTTTTGTATCTTGGTTTCAGTGATACATTAAATGCTTATATTAGCTTAGAGCTTCTCCCCTTATTTATTCTCACAGTGGGAGCAATATCACTGCTTTCATCACTTGCCTGTTATGTGCCGTTACGCCCATTTATTAAAAACCCCGTTATTCATGCCTTAAAGGGCAATGAATAATGAATCTATTTATCTATCAGTTAAAACAAGCCTTCTTAAGCCTTAAGAAAAAACCAGGCTTTGTTTTTAGTGTGGTTTCAACCATGGGCGTTACGTTAGGCGCGTTGTTATGTGTGTTAACACTAGCCTATTTATTGTTGATTGAGCCATTGCCATACCCTGAGCAAGATCGACTTTTTGTTGCTGAGCATAAGGTTCTTGGCGATAAAAAAGAGACCAAAACAGTTGCTTATAGTTATGCTGGCTTGGTGCATTTATACCAAAGTAAAGCCGCATTTGAACAAGCGGCCATCATGTATTATGACCAAGATGTGATCCTTTCTCACCTTAACCAACCACTCGTCAATACCACTTATACCACGCCGGAGTTACATCAACTGTTAGCGTCGACTATGGCAACAGGTCGAATGTTTACGGCTAGCGAAGCTCTGGATACCAATAACCCAGTAGCTATGCTCAGTTATAATACTTGGCAGCAAAAATATGATGGCAGTGCGGATATTCTTGAACAAAAAATCAATGTCAGGGGTGTTAGTTATCGCATTGTTGGTGTATTGGCAGAAGATTTTGTTGAACCCGAATTGGCTGAAATTGGGCGTGAAACGCAAGTTTGGCTGCCATGGGATTATAATCAGACTGACCAAGTAAGCAGAAAAAGTTTTTTGAGCATTAAAGGTAACTTTAAATTTATTGGTCAATTGAAAAAAGGGCTTAGCAAAAGCCAAGCACAACAACTTTTAACCCCTTTAGTGAGTAAACGCTGGCAAGAAGGTGTTGCTGATATGGGATTCTTCAAGGATTGGTCAATCGAAATGCGAGTCCGCTCAGTGAAGGACGTTATGCTCGGGGATAGTGAGTCTATTGCGGTAATGCTGTTAGCGGGTGTGATTGGTTTAGTATTGATTGCCTGCGCAAATATCTCTAATTTGTTTATCGCACGTACTGCAGAAAAGCAACGTCAAATGGCGATTCAAGCAGCGATTGGTGCCACTAAGAAACATTTATTTAAAGCGATGTTGGCTGAAACCAGTTTACTGATGTTGATGTCGATCATACTCGCCTTGATACTTGCTAAGGGCGGTTTTTATATTATGCAGCAATATTTGGCCTCGGTATTACCGCGAGTTGACGAGCTATCTCTTAATCCGATAACTCTTAGCTGTGCGGCGCTAGCAACCATTATTCTTGCATTGTTTTTTGCTAAATTAAGTACTCGTATTATCAATTATCGTGCACTCAATGCTAGCTTACAAAGTAGTGGTAAGGGCAGTGGTTTACAGGTATCAACAAAGACACGCCAAGTCTTAATCGCCAGCCAAGTGGCATTAGCGACGCTATTAGTATTTGCCAACTTGAGCTTACTTAAAGATGCCGTTAAAACCATTAATGCACCGATAGGTTTTAGCACCAATAATATCTCGATTTTAACGTTAAACTTTTCTTCAACCCAATCATCTAGCCAGGAAGAGGTCATCGCCATTATGGCTGAGATCATAGAAAAGCTTAAAGCCTTACCACAGGTGAAAGCCATTGCACATGCGAGTTCACCTTTAGATGGCTTTGGTATTAAATTGCTAACCAAACTTGATGATAATGAAGGGCATTCACCGTATTTAAAAAGAATTGATCATAGATATTTTAATATAATTGAACAACCGCTATTACAAGGTGAAAATTTTACCAAGCTAGATAGCCGAGATAACAACTATTCGATGATTGTTAACCAAGCGTTTGCTAAGCAGTTAACACCTGACGGTGATGTCATAGGTATGCGGCTAGTATCGATAAATGAGCCTGAATTTAAAATAATAGGTATTGTTAAAGATATTGCCATTCCTGGCGATACTCCGTTTGGCAGCGAAGATGTAGCTGCGCCTATACCAAGAGCCTATGTGCCCGATAATCTAAACGACAACAAATTTATGCTTAAAATAAAGGCAGGTCAGTCTATAAGTCGCGAAGAACTGGGCAAATTGTTAGCTGGGATTGACTCAAGATATTCTGTTTTTAGTTTCAATACCGCCAATGATCTTCTTACCAAAAGCTTGTTCACCGAAATAACGACCGCAGTAACAACCGCAGCTTTATCGTTAATCACTTTTTCTCTCGCCGGTCTCGGTTTATATGGTGTTTTAAGTTATAGCACTCAAATGCGCCGCCTTGAATTAGGTACACGTATGGCTGTTGGTGCAAAACGCCGTGACTTAATATTACTGATCATAAAAGACAACGTGAAGCCGATTTTTTTTGGGATATTGTTTAGCTTAATTATTTTATTCACAGCGTATTTATTCTTTAGTGTTGAACTTTCATCGTATATCAACACGCAATTAGCGCCAATGTTTGTCGCGACACTCCTATTAATTTCTACTCTTTCGTTATTGGCTTGTTATTTACCATTAAGACGATTTATTAATTCTCCTGCGATAAGCAACTTACAAGGAAGTGAATAATGAACTTATTTACCTATCAACTAAAACAAGCATTTTTAAGCTTGAAGAAAAAGCCGGGCTTTGTTTTTAGTGTTGTTTCAACAATGGGGATTACCTTAGGTGCTTTGTTATGTGTGTTAACACTGGCCTATGTAATGCTAATTAAACCCTTGCCGTATCCTGATCAAGACCGATTATACCGTGTCGACAGCCAACAGTTTGATGCTGCTGGCGCTTTAAATGTTACTGCTTTTAGTTACCCGAGTCTCGTGCATTTATACAGGCATCAACAAGAGAAGAACCAGCAGGTTTTCGACCAAGTGGCTTTATCAATTTATGACGATGAAGTACTAACGTCACTCGCCACGCAGCCAACATTATCAACCGCCTATGTTACCCCTGAATGGTTTGAGCTTACTGCGGCAAGTATGGCTATAGGGCGAGCATTTTCTGAGTCTGAGCACATTAATAGTAATATTCCTGTTGCGGTATTAAGTTATCAAACATGGGTGAATGACTTTGCTGAAGCAACGGATATTCTCGATGAAAAAGTGACTTTTCGTGGTATAAGTTTTCAGGTTATTGGTGTTTTGTCGTCAGCGTTTATTGAACCTAAAATATCAACCATTGGCCAAGAAACCAACGTTTGGCTACCTTTTAACTTTAATGCTGGCGGCGAAACGTATCGAGCACGTTGGTGGGATAGGGCGAATAACTTAACCTTTATTGGCAAACTTGCTAAAGATGAAAATGTTGCACAAGCGCAAGCGAAAGTTACCCAGCTAGTGAATGAAACCTGGCAAGAGAATATCGACCAAAATGGCTACAACAAAGGCTGGCATATCGAAGTGAAATTATTGTCATTTCAATCAGTAATTTTAGGTGATAGTGGCCGTAGCGCTTATTTATTGTTATTAGGCGTTATTGGCTTGTTAGCCATCGCGTTTATTAATATCGCTAACTTACAACTGTCACGCACGGTTGAAAAAAAGAGCCAATTAGCTTTACGTGCAGCGGTTGGTGCTAAACGTAAAGACCTTTTTAGTGTGCTTTTTGCTGAATCATTTCTGCTGATGTTTGGTGTATTGTTACTCGCCTTACTTATTGCGCAAGTAGGTTTTGGTGTATTGCAAACAAACTTGCAACAGGTATTGCCTCGCGTTAATGAGCTAAACCTTGGCTTATTCACCTTAACCAGTGCGGTAATAACCTCTTTGCTCTTAGCCATTCTATTTGCTTTGTTAAGTTACCGAGCGATAGACTTACGTCGCTTAAATAACAGCATTCAAACCAGCGGTAAAGGAACAGGGCTGCAAGTGTCGAAAGGGATGCGTACTTTCTTAGTGATCAGTCAAGTTACCGTGGCTACCGTATTAATTTTTATTAATATAAATTTATTAAAAACATCATTACAAACTATTTACGATCCGTCAGTGATGAACGTTGAGCAATTAAGCAGTGTAGTACTGACTCAATCTGATGCCGTTGAATTAACGCGCGCAGAGAGCTCTGCTATTACCGCAGAGATTCAACAAAAAATTTCAGAATTACCGCAAGTGAGTGTGGCGAGTAGAAATAGTTCACCGTTAACCGATGGTGAAGGTACTTGGTCGCTAACCGAAGTAACCTCTAATCAAACCGTATTACCGCTGGGTAAAAGCGTCGATAGTCATTATTTCTCATTAATGGGACAGAATTTATTAATGGGCGATAACTTCATTGAAAGTCACTTTACTGACCGAGCGCCAGTACTGATTATTAATGAGCAACTCGCCAAGCAATTAGTTACCGAGGAACAAGGTAATTTAAGTGCAGCACTCGGTAAGCAGCTTTCTTTTGGTGGCCCTAGCGCGTATACCATTATAGGTATCGTTAACGATCATAAATTGCCGGGAAAAACATCTATTCCAACGCGTGTTTACATGCCTAATTTAAGTCGTTCTAACTTACTGATTAAACTAAAAGACAATCAAACGTTAACGCGAGAACAGTTAGTGTTTGCGATTAAATCGACCAGTAAATCGATCAGTTTATTTGAATTCTCAACCTTAGCACAGCAAAAGGCTCAACGATTATTTAGCCAGTATACGGCGGCAATTACTACTGCAACACTCACGGTTATTACCTTCGTTTTATCAGCGATTGGTCTGTATGGCATTTTAAGTTACAGCACCCAAATGCGCCGTTTTGAAATTGGAACACGCATGGCCATTGGCGCTAAACGAAGCGACTTAATTAAATTGATTATTAAAGACAATGCCAGTGCAATATTATTGGGCGTACTGCTGAGTGTTGGCGTGTTGTCTCTATTAACCATTGGTTTTAGTGAACAAGTCAGCCACTACATCACCTTAGAATTACTGCCGGTGTTTATAGTGACCTTAGCGATGATCAGCATACTGTCGTTATTTGCCTGCTACTTTCCTTTGCGTCAATACATTAACAAACCTGTGATCCATGCATTAAAGGGTAGCTAATAATGACGTTCACTATCACGACTTTATTTCTATATGCGTCTACTAATCTTTTCGTAATTAATGCTTGTATGATTTTTGTACCAATGGTATAAAAAATAATGGAATAAAAAAAGAGTATAAAATGGAATACAGTGAATCAATAATTGAAGGTAGTATAATCAATGAGTTAACTTGCCCTGATTGTGGTTGTAAGCATCATCAGGTGAAAGGCGTGATTAAATATGCCTTCTTTTTTATTGAGTCTATTCCATTTTACCCGGTTAAAAAAAGTACTATCATCCAATGTCAGCAATGCTGGGTTCAAACCGATACAGCGACTTTACCAAAACAGCGTGTCAAAGAATTGTCAAAAAATCTATTTCCCGCTTGGCGATTGTTCAGTAAATTTTTAGGGTCGCTTTTAACGTTAATGTTCCTAGGTTACTTAGTACAAGGTGAAATCAAGCAACATCAATTGTCTGATCAGTTTATCGAAAACCCTGCTGTTAATGACTTCTACCATGTTGATTTTCGGTATCTTTCTAGTGAGTTACGACCCAATGAAAAATACCGTATTGGGAAGGTTACTGATATTACCGGTGATGTAGCAACCGTGGTCTATAGCCGATTATTTTATCGTATGCAGCATGGTGCAGATGAAAGCATTAGAGTCGGGCATGTAACCCACTTTAGTTTTTTTTCAAGAAAAGAATATCATTACAGTTTTGCTGAATTACATAAAATGCGCACGCAAGGTGCTATTTATCGGGTTGAAAGACCGATTAAAAATGAATTAAGGGGTAAGCCCGTTGTAACCGCGAAAAAGCGTTTTTTAAGTAGTACTTACTTCCCTGGCGCAAGACAGAACAATTCAGGTTTAGCTTTTTTAGAAGCGAGCTATATAGATAACCATATCGAATTAGCCTTTGAAAAATTCAACCTCTCAGCTGAAAGAGGCTATAAGCTTGGGCAAGTTAATTTAGCTGAACTTTACATCACAGGTAAGCATGGTGTGCAAGACTTAAACCAAGCACTACTTTGGTTACAAGAAGCGGCCTTACAAGACCACCAACCCGCCATAGATAAATACCTTATTGTTTGCCAGCAAGTTGCACAGTGCAGTAAAAGTGACTTTATCAAGGTATTATCAGAGCAAGGTGTTAATTTTCATATAGACAAATAAAACCTAAATAGACTTGGTGGGTATAGATTTAAAAGTAAGAGACTGCAATATCGGATTTATTGTCGATGTTCATTAAGAAAACATATTCTTTATGCGGCTAAGGAGCTTTCCATCACTTTGCGCAGACTCATCGTATTCGTAAGGTGAATCTAATACGGCTAAACGCAATGAATACGTGCCTCCGTGTCCCCAAGGCCACCATAACGCTATAATCGCTGGTGTTGAATCTGTGGCAGGTCGAGCTAAAATAAGTTGATCTTTGTTAAGTTTAATTAAGGGACCTAAGTATTCTTTAATTTCTTGTGGTGCTTTTTTTGCCGTTTTTTTATTCCATTCATGTTGAAATTGTTGGCGAAGTGCATCTAGCGTTTTATCTTTTTTATCACGAGAGAATTCAGACAGCATAGCGGAAAATCTGTCTTCCCAGCGCCATGTTAATTGCTCGCCTAATAAATGAATTATGGGATGAGTAAACTCTTCGATTTTTTCTTGGCAATATGACACAAACAAGTCCTATAAAATACGCTAAAAAGAAACTAGCTCTTAGCATAACAACAAATTATAGCCGATATATTACAACTGAATCACCATAAAAATAAAGCCTTTATTGGTAATAATTATCATTTGTAATAAATGTAATATAAAAGTGATTAAAATGTAAACTTACAATAAGCAATTGAAAGAAGTAAAGTTAATGGTTAGGTTAACTTTACTTCTCGCATAACTTTTACAGGTTAGGAGTTAGGACTCTATTTATTTTTATCGCTATTTTCTTTTGGTTTATCTGCGCCAAGCCATGCCAATAAAAATGCTTTTTGTGATTCACTTATCTCTTCATCATCTAGGGCTATTACTTTCACTTCTGGATTTTCAATAAAGATAATCGTGGTTGATAGTTTTTCGCCACGTTGAATGTATTTAATCGTTGTACTTTCACCCGGTTTAAATTGCTCTAATGCACTTGTCCATTGACTGTCGTTACCTATAGTTCTTCGACCTACTTTAACTATTTGGTCAGTACGTTCAAGACCTGCTTGATAAAGAGGAGAGCCAATTTTTATTGGTTTCTCAATAATGGCAGCTTCGCCACTAAAATTAAATTTAACCTGACCTAAAAAAGCATCACCTGGGTGAGCACTAACTATTTTTAAGCCAGCATGAGTTAATAGTGATGCGTAATCAGGTTTTACTTGTCCATAAATATATTGCTCAAAGAACTGCTTAGCAAAGGTATCATTATTTAATAAAGTCCCTAAGGTGTGGCGCAAATCTTCACGGGTGTAAGGAATTTCTGGTTTACCAAAATCTGTCCACATTTTTCTCATAAAATCATCAAGTGATTTTCCTGGAAATTGCTGGCGAATAGATAAATCTAGTGCTAATGCCATGGCACTGCCATAGCTGTAATAGCTGAAAAAGGTATTACTAAAATTAGTTTTATCAATAGCAGTACCCGCATCAGTAAACGTTGCCAGCATACTCGCACCTTCAGGGGTGAAAAATTTTCGACCAGGTACTTGCTCAACCTGATTAACCGTCTTGGTAACAGCTTTTAAGTATTCATCAACCGTAGACTCTTGCGCTCTGCGGATCATTAATTTGTCATAGTAAGAAGTAAAACCTTCGGCGAACCATAAGTTTGTTGTCATGTTATGAGCACTGAAGTTAAAAGGTTCTAACGCTTTAGGTCTTATGCGTTCAACATTCCAAGCATGAAAGAACTCATGTGATAAGGTGCCTAATTGTGAAAAATTCCCTTCATCTAATGATTGAGTATTAGTGAGAATTGTTGAGTTTCTATGCTCCATGCCATCGCGATTGACGTGGGGTAAATAACAGGCAATAAAAGTGTATTCTCCGTAATCAAAAGCAGGTAATTCGCCATAAACTTTAATTTGTTCAGCAACTACAGCTTTAGCTTGACGGGTAAATTCAACTAAATCTTCCTCTAGACCATTGTGATGCACAGCTAAGTTAATTTGGTAATCTTTGCCACTTGAGTGAACAGTCCAGCTTTTTACTTGGTGGTCACTAAGCTCTGTTGGGCTGTCCATAAAATAGGCTAAGTTGGGGGCAGTGAAGGTATATTTATCTTGGGTTTTTTGTAGCTGAGTGGCCACTTTCCATGTTGAACTAAAAGGTTCAAATGTTACTTTTATAGGACGCTTCTCATGGTTTGATGCCCACATAAACGTAGCAGGAATATTCAAGTGAGCATGTGTTCTGTCTATTTGAGCATAAGTACCATCAGCGCGGTCACCAAATAAGGTGTACGTTACGGTTACCTCACCATCGTGATTGTCGATTGCCCACTGATAAGGGTTAGGTCGCGTAATTTCTAAGGGCTCGCCCATACTGTTTACAGCAGTCACGTTATAAACGTTTTTAGCAAATTCATGTAAAGCATAGCGCCCTGGAGAGGTGCGGCTCATTTGAACGGTCAAAACTTGGCTTTCAATGTCTGGAAAGGTTACCGAAATTCGCGCTTCATGATGAACCGCGTTTTCGAAAGTCACTTTATAATGTGTAACGTTGTCTTTAACAGGTAATGAGTGACTTGAAAAAGACACTATTAATGCTAAAAGAACTGTGGGGGCAATTCTCATTTTTTAATCCTAAGCGTTTTATATTGTATAATTATTGGCTTAGTGTAGAGAATTATTACTATTTTTTACAGTAGTACTTTTAACAATAATGAAAGTAAGCAAGCCATATCATTAAAAAAAGCTCATAATAAACAATATTATAGCGTTAGCATTTTATTGGTGGCATTAATTAACTGATCTCTTGTTTCCGGTTCAATTGAAGCATGGCCAGCAATTGTACTGAACAATGTAGAATTTGGCAGTTGTTGATGTAAGAGCCAAGCATTGTCAAAAGGGCAGACAATATCGTAACGGCCATGAACAATAACCATAGGAATATTTTCAATCTTATGACAATTTTTTAGTATCTGATTTTCCGACAAAAAGCAGCCATGCACCATATAATGAGCTTCATGGCGAGAGAGAGTCCAAGAAGAATCATCGCCGGTGAGTGCAGCAACAAACTCTTCGTTAGGCTTTAGCGTGCAACAACGGATCTCCCATTTAGCCCATGCTTGAGCAACTCGCTCTGCAGCTACTTTATCGTCACCTGTCATAATGTCGTAGGCTGTTTTAACACCGGTCTGAATTTCACCATTAGGCAGAGCATCAAGATACTCTTGCCAATAATCAGGAAAAATTCGAGTACCACCTCCGCCTTCAAATGCCCATCGAGTATCCTCGGCACGCCCTAAAAAAATACCGCGTAATACCAAGCTGATCACTGATTCAGGGTGAGTTTGTGCATAGACTAAAGCCAGTGTTGATCCCCAAGAACCACCAAAAGCATGCCATTTTTTAATCTTTAGCTTTAGACGAATTTTCTCAATATCGGCAACTAATAACTGAGTATTATTATTATCTAAACTACCAAAAGGCAACGAACGACCACAGCCACGTTGGTCAAATAATATAATGAGATATTTCTCAGGATCAAAGAAACGTCGGTCATTGGCTGAACTCCCGGCTCCTGGTCCACCATGAATAAAAACAACGGCTTGTCCTTTTGGATTACCACATTGTTCTACATAGAGTTTATGTTGGTCACCAACGGGTAATAAAAAATGATCAAAAGGTGTGATTTCTGGATAAAGTTCGTTCATTGCTACGCTCATCGTTAATAATGAAATGAATTAATCTCACTAGGGTTAATGTTATCGCTATCTAGCTAGTTCATGAATAAATACATAGTTACACTGGAGTATAAATTATTTATAAAGTGCAGGTAAATCGGTAGGTAAATACCACCGCTACTATAGCGTGATACACCTAAAATAATGGCTAAAGGAAATAATACCACGAGTATGTTTATATCGTACTGGCCCGCATGAATTAAAGTAAATAACACACTGGTTATAATAATCGTAACAATAACACCTAAAGGCGAGCTTGCTAATCCTTTAAAGATAAAGCCCCTAAAAATAAGTTCTTCAAAAAATGGGGCGGCTATCACGACGGCAATAAAGAGCAAGAATAGATAATCAGTAGTGTTATAAATATTTATCATACTTTGTGGCGTTTTTATACCTAAGGCATCTGAGGCAAAGTAAGAAAAGATAAAATAACCTATTAGGACAAGATTATAATTAATGAAGTTGGCTTTATTTGGCCATTTGTTAAAACCTAAATAGGCCGCAGCTGTTGTTAGCTTTCTTCTTGCTGCGCAATAAAAGATCAAGGGGGTTAAACATAAAGCCGTGATCAGATAGTTAATCGCATTAAAGTCACCATCGAGTGCTAATCTTTGACTTATTTTTACTCCAGCGGTTAGGACGCGATCTATACTCATTGCTGGTGCGGCGACTTCTATGCCTGCGGCTATAGCAAGAACAGTAATCGAAATAATAAAGTAGAGGATAAAAAACAGTAAGGTTAACCCTAACGTTGCTGTAGCGCTCCACGGGCGACGAGTTCCAGTTAATGTTACCGCTATTTTTTGTGCATCAGCTAACATTGCTTTTCCTTGGTATTAGGACATAAAGAGAAAACACTCAGTAGTAACATTTACAGTAAATAGGGAAAGTGTTTTTTTCTCTGTTGATTAAGTGCTTGCAGTGCTAAATATTTAAAAGATTAGCGAGTTGAGAATTTCGTTAAAGTGCTGTGAAGTTATCTTTTTCAGTTAAATTAAATTTTCTAATACATGCTTGGCAGATACAACTTTTACCCTTGGCTTTATCAGGAACTTGTTGAATTAAGGCTTTGGGCACTTTTTCTAAAGTGCACCAACATTGCTGAGGTGAATTGACATCACAACGATTTTTTTGTTGGCAAAGAGGGCAGTTGCTGGTCTCTATATTTATAGTCATAGATTATTTACGCTTGAATTGTAGGGCGACAGTGTAGCTCGACAAGCATAGCAAGAAAAACCTAAGCTGACTTTACTTTTATGGGTAGTGTAGTTTTTTGATTCGCATGGCTAATGTTGTTAAAAATGTTGCTTTATTGACCTCATTAAAGGCAAACTAGCTAGATAATAAAAACAAAAAGGATTTTTTTTGCGTATTTTCAATTCTTTACCCCCAATAAAAATATTTATCGTTAGTGCCTTATTACTCTTACTGAGCGGCTTAACGCACGGCGAAAAATATGATGACATTTATATTGAAGCAGCCCCTACTTGGGTTGAGTCTCGTGATATCACACTAGCAAAAGACATTCCCGTAGACGAAATAACCGATGGTGTATTTTATCAATTACTGGATTCACAAAGGAAATTATCTGAAAAACAACAAAGTGCTTGGTATTCTCGCTATGTTCAAACAGTTGTAAACCAAGCTGGTGTTGATTATATCTCGCAAATAAATCTCGATTTTGACCCTACTTACCGAAAGCTGGTACTCAATACCTTGTTCGTTATTCGAGATGGGCAACGTATTGACAAATTGTCGAGTGCAAAGATTTCATTATTAAACCGAGAAACCGAATTAGAAAATCAAATTTACAATGGCTCCTTAACACTCAATATCCTTATTGACGATATTCAAGAGGGTGACACCATTGATTATAGTTTTACGCGTTATGGCGACAACCCGGTTTATAAAGGTATTTTCGCTTATAGCCGAACACTGAGTTGGAGTGTACCAATACGAGATCAATTTGTTCGAGTGCTTTGGGGGAAAAGTAAGCCTTTATTTTCCAGCACGCGCAATGTGTCAGTGCCAATTACAGAAAAAAAACTGGGTGAGTACACCGAATACCAAGTGCATATGCATAACGCTGAAACACTGTCATCAGCAAGCGAAGTGCCGGGTTGGTATGAACCTTATGGCTTAGTATCCTTTAGTGAAAGTAAAAACTGGGGCGATGTTGCTGTCTGGGCTGAAACCTTATATCAACCGAGTGAACAACATAAAACGATTATTGAAATTGCTAATGAGCTTCAGCAAAAAAATAAAAGCCAAGCAGAGCAAATTGCAGCAGCATTAAAATATACGCAAGACAATATACGCTATGTTGGCTTAGAAATGGGGGTTAATTCCCATTTACCGACACCGGCCCATGAAACCTTAGCGTTGAAATATGGCGACTGTAAAGACAAAGCCTTATTGTTTATTACGCTGTTAAAGGCATTGGGCATTGATGCATATCCCGCCTTAGTTAATACCGAAGAAACTAAATTTCTTGTTGAACAACTCCCTGCGGTTAATTTGTTTAATCACGTTATTGTTACCTTAGAATTTAATGGTAAACGTATTTGGTTAGATCCGACGTTAAGTTATCAAGAAGGGCGTTTAGCCTACCTTTTTCAACCCGATTATGGATTTGCGTTGGTAGTCAAACCGGGAGAAACAGCATTAACATCAATGGCTAATAGTCAGTCAAATTCTTATACTCATGTTGAAGACCGTTATGTTATTGGCGAAAATGTAGAGCAAGCAGTACCCTATTATATTGTCAGTGAATATTTAGGTGATACCGCGCAAACTAAGCACAGTCAAATTGAACAAGCGGGTAAAAAGAAACTTTCCACAGACTATGAAACCTTTTATCAAAGTACTTATCCTAAATTAACAGCTACTTCCGCCGTTGATATTACAACAGATTATTCAACAGGCGTTTTGAAATTAGCCGAAAGCTACACGATTAACGAATTTTGGAAAAAAGGAGAGGTTGATTATGAAAGAAGCTTCTATCCTACGGATATCAGAAATGCTGTTTATAAGCCCAAGCAAGTCGCAAGAGTTGCGCCGCTGTGGTTCGCTTACCCAAATAATATTATTAATAAAATCACCTTAGAATTCGAAGAACAAAACTGGGAATTTGATGATGATAGCTTCGTTGAAGACAATGATTTTTTCTTTTTTAAACGCGATGTTTCCTTTACCGATAATATCTTAAACTTAACCTTTGAATACCGCTCTAAGACTGATCATATTCCGGCAAATGAAGTGGAAAGTTATCTTGCTGCAAGAAAAACGTTAAGAAGTAAAGCTTACTACGGCATTACTAAATATGCGAAACAGACAGCCAGTACGGTTGACGTTGACGATGAAGAAAGCCCTTTAGCGAGTTGGATGCTTATCGCAATGTGGACTTATGCTATCGGCTTGGTTGCACTTCTTGTTAGCTGGCGAATCGAGTCTAATAAACGACCGGTATTTGCTAATAGTCATTTTTTTCCTGTAGCACTAGTTAAATTTATTACCCTGTCATTTTTTACCTTTGGACTTTATAGTGCCTATTGGATGTATCGAAATTGGCAGGTTATTAAACAAAAGCAGCAAAGCGATATCATGCCAATCGTACGAGGTTTCTTTTCTATCATTTGGTTCTATCCACTATTTTTAGCATTAAAAAATGACAGTATTGAACGTTTTGATAAAAACAAAGTGATGCTGCCTTTTATAGCGGTAATTTTTGCATTGGTGTATTTAATACTCTCATTAGTGGGTAACTATACAGAGCAAAAGGTTTTGAATGTATTGATAATGCTATTACCTTTACTCTTCATTCCTTTTGTAAAATACATTAATAGTATTAACGATCGAAACAGTGAGGCCATTCAGTACAATTCAAGATGGAATATACACAGCATTGTTGCGATTATATTATGTTTACCACTGCTGAGTTTTACCGTCGCCCAAGAAACGCCTTTTTTGCCAAGTGATTCGGTTATTTCGCAAAATGAAATTATGCAACACGACATGAAATATCTTTATCGACAGAATGTTGTTGCTGCCGATGAAACGATCCATTATTTTTATAGTGATGCTTTTCTAACTATTCGTGATGACGGAAATGGCTTTACCGATAAAGAAGTTTTCTCTTATTGGCAAGATGACAATGATGGTTTCCAGCTTGAAAAAGTCCAATTTCATGAGATTAAAGACATCAGTGTTACTTATGGCAAAGCAACAGATGAAAATACCATAGTGACGGTTACTCGTCTTGATGACACTAACTTTAAACTGTTTGTTGCTTCGACAAATACAGGCGATAAATTATTTGTCGATAAGTTAACGGCACTCTGGGAGTTAGCTAAGGTACGTTAGCGGTATCTTTGTAATGGGATAAGTAAATGATGGATATTTCAATTGAGAAGATAATCATTGAGTCTTTAGCATTAACTAAAGATGGAGTCGGAATTTTCAATAGAGATGATCGTCTCATTTATTGTAATGATGCTATCGGTCGATTATTTGGTATGTCTGCTGAAGAGGCGCTTAACAAAAGCTTTTCTGAGCTAAGTGCAGACTGCTTCAATCGTTCAAAAGGGATTAATATTGAATTTACAACTATAGAAGCTTGGTTATCTAATGCCTCAGCGAAGAGAAGACGTTGTCCTTATAGAACGTTTGAAGTCGATACCCAAGAAGATCAGTGGTTTCTCGTTACCGAACAGATTGTTCACAATGATTACCTTTATATGTACATCACAGATATTACAGAAAAAAAGGCAAACGCGAGAGCGTTACAGCTTATGTCTGAACAATTTCAAAAGCTTGCTACTACAGACTCTCTTACCGGTATTTATAATCGCCGTTATTTTTATGAAAAAGCTGAGGCCGAGTTCAATCGAAGTAGCAGGAAAAACAAAATATTTTCAATAATGTTTCTGGACTTAGATAAGTTCAAGCATATTAATGATAAATTTGGTCACGCCGCCGGTGATGCATTTTTAAAGGGGTTTGCAGACAATGTTCAGACGCACCTAAGAAACTATGATACTTTTGCTAGGGTGGGTGGAGAAGAATTTGCCATATTATTACCTAATACTGACAAAGATAATGCCAGTATCATTGCCGAACGAATAAGAGCATCAATAGAAGCCCTTATTATTCCTTTTGAAAATGAATCATTAAAGATCACGGTATCAGTGGGTGTGGTAGAAAGTTCAAATGAGATCAAATCGATTGACCAAATAATGAATAATGCAGATAAACGCTTATACCAAGCGAAATGTAATGGTCGTAACCAGATTTGTTAAAAAGGGGTTTAACAAAAATCTGCATAACTACTGATGAGTAGTGGTTTTATAGGGCGTAGTTCTTAGTTGAGTCAGTAGACGTTAGAATAACAACCCGAATAGCGCAGACTAAGATACTATTATTTATCACACTACCGCCAAGCCGGTCGCCACTCCTTGAGCCCAGCACGCTTGAAAATTATAACCACCCAACCAACCCGTAACGTCAATCACTTCACCAATAAAATACAAATCATCGCTCTTTTTGGCGGCAAAAGATTTTGAAGATAATTCGTCGGTATCAACACCGCCAAGTGTAACTTCCGCTGTTCGATAACCTTCAGTACCATTAGGCTTGATTTGCCATTGGTGAATAAAAGCATGAATGGCTTGAATTTCTGCATGGTTGAGTTGGTTAACCGCTTTGTCAGGAATGTCTTTGCTTTCAATTAAGCACTCAATGAACCTTTTTGGTAGTAAGGTCGCGAGCAAATTTTTAAGCGATTTTTGCGCTTGATGCTGGCGCCATTCAGCGATGATGTCATTTAAGCTGTGATCGGGTAACAAATTAATGGTTACTGCTTGACCTGCTTGCCAAAAAGAGGATATTTGCAAAATGGCGGGGCCAGACAAACCTCGATGGGTAAATAAAATATTTTCTTTAAAGGTTTCGCCGCTGTCACTAGCGACTTCGGTAAATATACTTATACCAGATAAACCATCAAAGCGGGTTTTATCGTGATCATGTAAAGTAAAAGGCACTAATGCCGCTGTTGTTGGTAATACATTCAAGCCAAACTGTTCTGCTATTTTATAGCCAATAGGACTTGCGCCAAGCTTCGGCATTGTTAAGCCACCAGAGGCGACCACTAATGATTTACAGCTATAACTCGCTTCTGTTGTTTGGACTTGGTAACCACTGTCAGTTTTAGTGACTGAAAGTACTTCATTACGCATTTTAACTTCAACGCCTGCCCAATCACATTCGGTCATCAAAACGTCAACAATATCTTTTGCACTGTCATCACAAAATAACTGCCCTAATGTTTTATGATGATAATTTACGCCATGGCGTTCAACAAGTTCAATGAAGTCTTGTGCTGAATAACGACTTAATGCTGATTTTATGAAGTGAGGATTTTGGCAAATATAGTGTTCAGCACCGGCATCTTCATTAGTGAAATTACAGCGTCCGCCACCACTGATCAGTATTTTACGGCCTGGTTTCTTGCCCATATCGACGACAACGACTTTTTTGCCTCTATAACCAGCTGTTGCGGCACACATCAATCCTGCAGCACCGGCACCAATAACTAACACGTCAATTTGCAAAGCATTTTCCTATGATTTTAAGTTTACTTTATTTCTTATAAATCATTATATCTTGAATAGTCGTGTTATTACACGAGATGTTGTTTAAACAAAAAGCCGCCAAGATAAAGAAATGCAAAGATTGTGTAAATGTCAGAACTAATCAGCAGCACGTGACTCTATTGCCATTGAAACTGCCAAAATTTCATTGGCAATATTTAAACGGCTAATAAAGCGCAGACAACAATAAAGAGTTAGGTGAGTCAATGAATACTAAAAAGTACATACTTTGCATTAAAAGAATAAAGTTTTTAATGGTAACGACGGTAATATTAAGTCTTTCAGCCTGCGGTGGGTCTGATAGTGACTCTAATGCAGAAGGTTATGTGAAGCTCTACAACACCACGAAGAATTCTCCTGCGATCTATTTAACGATAGATGAAGATTTTTCGACAAGTGACGATGAAATTGAGTTTACTTATAACGGTGTCCCTTATGGCAGTGCATCAAACGCAAACATTGTAGACAATGGCTCTTACTTCTATGAGCTGGCGTGGCAAGATGGCGATAGCACAGACAGTAGCGACTTAACGGTCGTTTATACCGATAGTATAAAAATTAACAATGATGCGATTCAATTGATTGTTATCGGAGAAGATATTTTAGCGCCTTCAGTGACCACTTACGATATAGATATTATTGATGATGAAGATGATGATACCTACGATCGCTTCAATTTTAGAGTGCTGAACATGCATGACGATAGCGAAGGTATCGATGTCTATTTATCTAAAGCAGATGAAACCTTCAATGAAGCTAACTTTATTGGCAGCTATAGTTATCAAGAATTATCGGTTAATCAAAAATTTGACCAAGATGATTATATTTTTTATATCACGACACCAGGAAGCACTGAAATTTTGTTTCAATCGAATGATATAAGCTTTTCATACAGTAGCCAATATATCATCGCAATACGCGAAAATAATGGCGTGGGAAGCTCACCATATATGCTTGATAAAATGTCTAATTCACTCATAGAATCATTTATTAATACCGACTCAGAAGCAAAACTTAATGCGTACAATGCGATTGGTAAGCATGATTTACTACCTGATTATCAAGGTGAATTTTCCTTATATTTAAATGGTGTAGACGACTCGCCAGAAATTGAAGCCTTATCGCTAGGTGAGCTAAGTCAGCCGATTGAACTTGTTAAAGGAGACTACAGTGTCGATTTGGTCGTCGGTGATGGAAATGAACTATTGTTGAAAAACCATTTACTTTCTTTAGGAGAAAATAGCCATAAAACCGCTTTCTTTTATATTGATGAAGTGGCGGTCGATGACGATGGAGATGGTGATGTTGATGAAGACGGTGATGGTAATATTGATGAGATACAGCTAGATGTGCATTCGTTAGTCGTTAGCAATAGTAGTAGAACGAGTATTTATGATCATGAAATTAAAATGGTTAATCTTGTCGACAGTACTGAATTTGGTGCGTTTACTATTTATTTTGTCCGAAGTGATGAAACCATTGAAAGTGCTTTTTATAAAACAGCCGTTAGCTTTGCCAACAGCGAACTCGTGTATTTAAAAAATAATACCTACCAAGTTTATGTGGTTGCTCAAGACAACAGCAGTGAGATCATCTTAAATGCTTTTGAACTCATCCTAGATGAAGAATCGAAAGAACAATTTATGGTTGTTGAAGTTGATGATACTGCTCCTACTGGTTATAAAGTGAGTTTGTTTGATCAAACAATATAATGTTGGTATCTGATAAAATTATAATCGCCGATGTAGAAATTTTTCCGGGTAGTCGAGAAGTTTATTGCTGCAACCAGTTGGTTACACTGACCGGATTAGAATTTAATTTATTGTGGTTGCTGATGAGTGATTTTCCACAACTAGTTACCCGTGAAAGTATCGCTGAGCATATATTTAAGCGTAGCCTGGTCGAGTCTAATCGAAGTATTAATATGCATATTTCAACCATCAGGAAAAAGTTATTGGTGAACACTGACAAATCACGGATTAAAACTTTTCGTGGTGAAGGATATGTTTTTTAACGAATAATGAGAGGTTATTATTTAAAAAGGCTTCATATAGAAGCCTTTTTTATGCGGTATATTATTGATTGTGACTAAACGGGTGCGCCCGTCATGATACTTGTAGTACCTACTTTAGCCATTTCGGCTAAATCTTTATCAACAAAAAATAAAGCATGGCCGTCTTGACCTACTAAGTTAATTTTATCTAAGACACTTTTAAACAAAGTCTCCTCTTCATGTTGCTCAGCTACATACCATTGCAAGAAATTAAACGTTGAATAGTCTTGGTTAGTAAAGGCTTGATGCGCTAAAGAATTGATACGTTCGGTAATTGAACATTCATGTTCATAAGTTTTTTCGAAAACGTCAGCTAATGACTTATATTCGTGTGGCGGCGCATCTATGGTACCTATAATAGGTAATGCCCCTGTTTCACTGACATAAGTAAATAAGCGTGTCATGTGGTCCATTTCTTCTGCTGCATGTTTACGCATAAATATTGCTGCACCTTCAAAGCCTTTTTCTTCACACCAGGCACTCATTTGTAAGTACAAGTTGGAAGAGTAAAACTCTAAGTTGATCTGTTTATTTAGTTGTTTGACCATTTCAGGTTTTAACATGTTGGTACCTCATTAAAAAATATCAGTAAATTTTGCCTGTTCTATGGCTGGGACACAAGCTATAAAGTGTAACATTTTTGATTTGTAAGATTTAAAAGTCATAAAAAACAATATGATAAACAACACAAATCATTATCATTACATCTCATCTATAGTGTTTTTAGAATAGATTCAGCGGTACTTACTTCAAATTCTTTAGGCTTTTCAATATGTAAATTTGTTACTGTACCGTTTTCAATGACCATAGCATAACGCTGAGAACGTAAACCACCAAATCCTGCGGTCTCCATACTTAAACCAAGTGCTTTAGTGTAACTGCCGTCGCCATCAGCAAGCATCATAATATTTTCAGCATTTTGTGCTTCGCCCCACGCATTCATTACAAAAGCATCATTTACCGATAAACAGATAATGGCATCGACACCTTTAGCTTTTAATTCATCCGCTGATACCACATAGCCGGGTAAATGAGCGGCTGAACAAGTTGGGGTGAAAGCACCGGGAACGGCAAATAGCACCACTTTTTTGTTGGCAAAAAGCTCATCGGTATTATGGGTAATCATGTTGCCGTCTTTTAACTGTGACAATTCGCCTGAAGGCATGGGTTTATTTTCTTCAATCATAAAATTCTTCTCATTTAACGTTAACTATGTTGATGGGGTAAAGGCAGTATTATCGCTTTACATAAAAAATCTTTGCTGTTTGCAGAACGCGCACAGTCTTTACAAATAAAACATGGTTTATCAACAATACGAGCAAGTTCGTGAAGACTTTTTTCTATGTCTTTTTTTTTCCACTTACAAAGCGCCTTTGCCATAAACTATCCTAAAATGAATATCATTACTTGTTTCATTTTAGGATATAGCGCACCGACATGCATCTATTTATCGTTAAAAACGGTTAAATTAATTAGCAGCATGATTAAGTGTTATGCGCTTTTATCGAGCGTTAAGCCAATATCGCTAACATGGTTATTCACATCAATTGAAATGATATTAGCAAGCTTTTGAGAGTTGCTCACTTCTTCATCAACATTACTCATCGCTTGCTCAAAAGCGATAAAATGTTGGCGTTGCAGCGTTATTTGCGTCAGAGAGTCTTGTGCGACCGTGGCGGATATTTTAGCCTGTCCGGTCACTTCTAACGCAGTTTCTTGTAATTGGTCAGCAATTGTTTTTTGATTGAGGGATGCTGTTTCTATATCAATAATTGTTTTTTCAATTGAATTACTGGCACTTTGCAGTTGGTCTAAGCGTTGTGATATCTGTTTAAGTGAATCTTGAGTTTTACCGGCTAGTTGCCTGACTTCATCGGCAACGACAGAAAAACCTCTGCCGTGTTCACCCGCTCTTGCGGCTTCAATTGCCGCGTTTAAAGCCAGTAGGTTAGTTTGGTCGGCAATGGCACTAATAACGTCAACAATAGAGGTAACACTATCAACAGATTGAAAGAGTGAGGTTATTGCGCTTTTACTTTGTTGTGCCGCGATGCTGGTTGAGTCGCTTGCGGCGAGCACTTGTGCAACTCGGCTTTGACTTGTTTCCATTGCCTGTTGAGTGGCTTTTGCGTTATTAACAACTTGTTCTGATAAAGCATTGACTGTTTCAGTTGCTTGCCCAAGTGCATCCATTATTTCACGAGCACCTTGCACATGCGTGCTGGTACTATTTGACGATTGATAAATGTTTTTAACTTGGCTTTCCATGGTTGTTAATGCTTTGGCGACCAAATCAAGCTGTTGTGCTTTTGCTTTATCATCTTGTGCAAGTTTGTTGACCATTTTATTAAAACTGGACGATATTTCTCCAAGCTCAGTTTCCGCTGAAATATCAGTAATGTTATCAACCTTTCCTTGTTCAACAAGTTGAACAAAACCATTTCGTAATTTACGTAACGGATTTAAAATAACACTGCGTTGCAACCAGTAATTGGCGACTAAGAAACAGATTAAAAAGGATAGCAAACCAATAACTATTCGATAAAGTTGCTGATTCAACACTTGTTGTTTCTTTAGTATTTCTGTTTCAGCGATAAGAATAATATCTTCTAATGCAGTAACATTTTTCTTGAGTAGTGCTAAGCCAGCGGTGCGCTGATTCTGTGAGTTTAGGGTGTTTTCAAACTCACTTTGATAACGATTAATGAGTGAATTGAGTTCATCAATCGCTTCTTCACTGATGTCTTCTTTGTCATCGTCATTGGAAAAAAAGTCATCTTCATCAGTATTACTGTCGCTTTCAAGGAAAATAGCCAATAAAGGATAGTTTGTTAATTGTTGATGCCGTTGTGCTAATTCTTGTAATGCATTTTTAAAGCCGGTATCGCTAATGTTTTGGCTAAGGAACAACTTTTCACGCGTGTTGATTAAATAGTTTAATGCGCGAGCAATAGTGCCGATTGTCACTAAATAATTTATGCGTTGCTGTTCGTCTAGCGCCTCACTTTCAGAGGCATATTTTATCAGCGAGTGAGTAATAGCTACCATATTCTGTTCGCTGTTACGAAGCAAAGCGAGTGGGTTACCACTTAACTTACCCATGGCACGATACTTTGTTTCAATATTTTTATTAAGTTTGCCCGCTTCTTCAGTAATGTTATGGCTTAAGTTACCAATATCTAAGCTTGTTGATCGTGTAATTATTTCGTTGAGTTGCTCTTGTGCTGCATTAAGCATGCTGGCATCACCAGTTTGTAGATAGGTTGCAATGGTGCGATAAAACTTAACGGTGGTTAACGTTTTTAATGCATGATATTCAGCGTACTGGCCCCGACTTGATGTAAGAGAAGTTCCAACATGATACATAGTTGCAACGAATATAACGGCAAAAATACTAATGGCAATAACAGACAGTCGTGAAAAACTTGATACTCGCATAGTCAATCCTTGAAGGGTATTCACAGATAAATTAATGCCGATTCTTACTGATCTTTGTTGCGGTTTTATGACAAATGTTTACTGAACAAGTATGAAGTGTGTTGTGGTTAGATCTGATTGATTTTAACTCAAGAGGCTAAAATGTACCGCAAGCCCAGTGAAAGTCGTTTCGAGGGCTTGCGTAAATACAGCGTAGTCCGTTATTCATCTTAACGACTGTTTAAACGAGGGATACAAGGTTAATTGTTTTTAGGAATTGCCTGATTCACATAAACATCAAAACGATTCTTCTTCATTTTTATACTGGTTGAAGGCGATTTAAGTGGCGGTTAAGCTTTTGTACTTTGTGGAAATTACCAATAATTCGAACATCAGCCGCTTTACGTTCTTGCATTTCTTCTAGCAACATAATTATTTTTGTCAGATAAAAAATCACTTCAAAGTTTGACTATTTATTTTCTACCACTCGTAAAAAAAACAATCTGAAAAGCTTTTTAAACACATGAATTTCGTATGATAGGAGAGTGAAGAACCTATGGTAAATTGAATTCTTTCGCACTGAGTTATATACGATTTTTGCCATAAATTTTTTCAAAAAAAAGCTAAAAATCAAAAGAAAACTATACAAAACAACTCGAACACTTATCAAAGAAACAAAAGCAGTTACTCATAAAGTTGAGCAGTTAGCCATATATGTGATTACAATCAAGTAGTTAAAGGAGGAGCGTCTGGTGTACTCATATGCGTGAAAATCTGCTAATAAAGTGGGTGTCAGCTTTATTAAACGCAAGAGATCACGTTTAAAAAAATCACCTAGGTGATATATACTCAGGTTTATTCATTTCTAACAATGAAATAATTTGTTCACTGGATACGGGTTTACTGTAAAAATACCCTTGAATGTAATGACAATTTCTAGAAACCAGGAAGTCAATTTGTTCTTTGGTTTCAGCACCCTCAGCAACACAACTCATGCCTAATTTTTGTGCAAGGCTTATCGTCGCCTCTATTATCGCTTCGTCTGCGTTGTTTTCACCAATGTTAGAGATAAAGCTTCTGTCAATTTTTATAACATCTAACGGGAGTAATCTTAAGTAAGATAGAGACGAATAACCGGTGCCAAAATCATCAAGCGATAACTTGATACCTATAGCTTTTAGCTGATTCATTTTCTCAATCGCTTTTTCAGGTTCAGAGATAAATGCAGATTCAGTAACTTCTAGTTTTATTGCTGAGGTAGGTAAATCAAACTCATTTAATATTCTCGTAATAAAAGTGACAAGTTCTCCTTTACTAAAATGACTAGCAGAAATATTAATGGATAAATAAAAATCAGTTCGAAAGCTACGCCATACTATTAAGTCTTGTAATGCTGTGTTTAACGCTACTTCTGTCATCGAAATAATAAGATTTAAATCTTCGGCTAAAGGAATAAACTCCATGGGAGAAATCATGCCGTTGTCGGTAGGCCAGCGCATTAACATTTCTACGCCAACCGCTTTGCCATAATGTGCATCAACAATGGGTTGGTAATGATTGATAAATTGCTTCTGTTTTACGGCTTGCTTTAAATTTGCTTCAAGAGCAAGTCGTTTAGCTGCTGCTTCAGTCATTGATGGTTCAAAATATTGATAGATATTTCGACCATTTTGTTTCGCACAGTACATTGCAATATCGCTATTTCTTAAAAGCTCAGCTGAATCCATGCCATCTTCAGGGTAAATAGAAATACCAATACTTGAACCAATACAGACCATAGTATCTTGTAGTGTTATCGGTTGCTCAATGGTATCGATAATTTTTTGTGCAATTTGTGAAAGCTTATCTATTGATGAAAAGCTTTCTAGCAATACGACAAACTCATCACCGCCAAGTCTTGCCAGAGTATCTTCTTGACGAAAGACTTTGGTTAATCGTTGTGTGATAACTTTCAATAATCGATCACCAACATCATGACCTAGCGTATCATTGACTTGTTTGAAGCGGTCTAAATCAATAAAAAATATCGCTAAAATATTTTTGTTTCTTGCTGATAATTCTATTGCATGATCAATCCGCTCAATGAGTAAACTCCGATTAGGTAGCCCCGTTAAGTGATCGTAATTAGCCATATAGCGTAGTTCGCTTTCAGCGAGCTTTTGAGCGGTAATATCGGTCATCACCATAATATAATGAAGACTGTTATTACTATTTATACCAACATTAATTTTGACCAGTACATTATATTTATCTCCTGCTGCAGAAGTAACAAGCTCTTCTCCACGCCAATGATCATTTACACCTAAACTTAATGCTACATCGCTATAATATTTTATCTTTTTTCTGTCTATACCAATTAATGAGTCATTAAATGGCTGTTCTTCTTCCCAGCCAAATATATTCCTCATTGCTTGATTTGAAGTCACCTTGGTGAAATCTTGATTAATAATTAATACCCAATCTTTTGTATGTCTAAATGCTTCTCCGTAATATTGGGCACGTTCTTCATCAGCCTTAGATTGAGTGATATTGGTATAGGAACCCGTAACCCGTATAGGCTTTTTATTATCATCAATTTCTACAATTTTCCCTAAATCTTTATACCATCGCCATTCATTATGTTCGCCTTTTAGTCTATAGGTAAAAGTAAAGGTTACATTAACATCAGCTTTATCAATAAATTGTTGCCAAGCAGCAAGAAAGGTCGCTTTATCATCTGGATGAATATCATTGATAAATACTTTTATAGGGAAGGTATAGGCATTTTCTATTAGGCTTACATTATGTTTAAAACGATTAGCAGAAAAACTATTCGTCTGAGCGTGCCAATCCCATACGTCACTGTTACTACCTTTTAATGCTAGCTGTAAACGGTTTTCTCTAAAGACAACTTGTTCATGAGCAGCCAACAGAGCATCACGTTGTTTACGTCTTTTATTTATCCAAAAACTGAATGCAGAGATAACTAAAATAAAATACAGAATATAGGCGGTAGGTGATGCCCAAGGTGCATAAGAAACGTTAAATTTAATATAAGTTAGTGGTGAATAATCGCCTGTAATAGGCGACTTAGCCCGAATAGCTAAAGTATGCTTCCCTGACTCTAAACTTGGAAAAATAATATGATTTTCATAGGTCGAAGGATAGTTCACCGTGCTGTTACTTGTTAAAGAATACTCAAACATTATGTCTTTAGATTTTGAAAAATCAAAGGTGGTAAAATCAACCCTAATGCCCACATCGTCATATTTAAGTTCTACTACCTTATTTGAGTTAAATATATAAGCATCTTCTAAATGCCGTGTAAGTAAATCAACTTTAGTGACAAAAACATTTTTATTTTTGGTCAGGCCTTTTTCTTTTAAGGCCAAAGGATCGAAAAAAGAAACGCCATTCACCGAACCGTAAACCAATTCATCGGTTGATGATTTTGCATGCGCGCCACCATTAAATTCCATACCTAAAAAGCCATGATGAATACCAAATTTTCTGATATGAAAAGAGCGTGTATCAATCGAATAAATACCATCATGAGTTGAGATCCAAAGGTCTCCTTGCGAGTCCTGCTGTAGACCATATAGATTGTTGTCTAGAATACTGTTTTGATTGTTGAAAGTATGAAGAACCTCCTGTGTTTCTAGGGAGATACCATAAATACCTTTTGATGTATGGGCTACCCATAGCAGAGATTTTTCAGCATCAACTACAAAACTATCAATAAAAGACCACTCAGTTTCGCTCATGTTGATATGTTCATATATTTTCTTAAACGTTTGATACTGAGTATTAAACATCCATAATGCTTTTGTTGTACTAAACCAAATTTCTTTATCCTGATTTGGTGATTTGAAAAAAAACCAAATATCTTTAATGCCAGCATCAGTCATTACTTTACTGAAATCAGTTGATTGACCAGATTCTTGATCAATCATAAGTAGTTGATCCGTTTGAGTGAACCAAAGGTATTTATCGGTAGTGAAATAAACGGGGTAATCAACAGTTAGCTTTTCTAAAAAACTTGCTTCAAAAGGTATTGGTATGATTGCTTTGCTTTTAATATCAAAAAGTCTTAATCCTACAGAAGTATTTAACCAAATAGTTTTATTGCTACCATAGTGTAATGAAACTATATTGCTTGCGGTAAATGTCGTCTTTGAGTTTTTCAGGGCGAAGAATTGTTCAACGTGTTGGGTGTTTCTATTTAGTAAATTTAAGCCATTATCGGTTGAAATCCAGAATAAGTTATCATCGTTTTTATCAGGCAAAATGCCCGTAACATTATTACTGGTTAAGCTGTTGTCACGACCTTTGTAATAATTATAATTCTCAACTAAGCCTAAGTTAGGATTCCATTTTAACAAACCTTGGCTATTACTCACTAGCCAGTAGTAGCCATCTTGGTCGACAATTAATGACTTAACCGTATTATTCGCAAAAGAGGGAGCATATTCATCAAAGCTGAATAAAAATTGTCCTTGCTGCGTAACAGCGTTATATCGATACAGCCCATCCGCAGCACCAATAATTAATAGTTCCTTTTCTATAAAAAAATCCCAGACCGATAGATGTTTAAAAATAGTTTGATACTGCGGTAATTCATTATCTTCTCCCATTGCAAAAAGCGAGTCGATTTGTTGAATATTTAATGAGTAAACACCATCGTTTGTTCCCAAAAACAAGGTCTGATTAAGAATACTTAAGGTATAAATTTTATTTGCTTGTATAGGTTTTAGATCAGCACTTTGCGCAGTTATCTTGGTGATTTGAGGTAATTTAGCTACTTGGCCTGTTGATAATTGATAAACAATAGTGCCTTCTTTACTGGCTATATATAGATAGTTGTTATGTAAAATGATTTGATATATTGCAGAATCACCTAGATACTTTTTTAAGTTAACAATTTGTTTATAAACTTTAGTTTTAACATCAATAGTCGCTATGTATTTACTTGTCGCAAGCCAAACGGTTCCATCTTTTTGTGGCAAGTAATCCATAACCCAATCATCAGACTCTAATTGATTGTTATTTAAGAGTAGGTCAAACTCATTAGTGCTTTTATTAAAGCTATACAAACCTTTACCATAGAGGTGTAACCACATTAATCCATTCGCTGATTGGACTGTTTTTCCTGCACTATATTGTGAAAAATCGTTATCAGGTCCTTCTATTTTAGTGAAGGTATATCCGTCATATAGTTCAAGGCCAGACTCTGTTGATATCCAAAGAAACCCATCATCATCCTGACTAATGCTATTAATAGATACTTGGGATAACCCGTCCTTAACCGTAATTTGATCGAGTGTTATTTTGTTAAATTTTGCATAACTAATCATTGGACATATTAAAATAACAGCAACTATAAAATTGATTACATTAAAGTAACTTTTTTTAGGTTGAGTATATTTCAAATTAATACCACTACTTATTAGCTCTGAACAATAAAAGTAAGATAATACTTTTAGGTAAGTATAAACAACTATATGTTAGATTTAAAAATCCCACAACTTCCAGCACTTGTCTTTGTATATGTGTTTCATCATTAATTTATAAAATAACCACGTCGTTTACACTGTTGCCATGTAATATGAGTTTTACCTTTCGAGTATCTAGTAAACGGCATAGGGCCATTAATTTTTGTTGGTAACACTATATCTATCATGTTGTAAGTGATTACATTATAATCACTTGGTAATTGATAAATTGTCAAAAGACAATCGTGAAATTGAATCTATAATCGATTTCATTTTTTCTATAGAAAAAGTCTATCAGTGAGTTTTGTTAATATATTAATGAAACAACAAAGCACCAGCTTTGCATAGTATGACTTTACCTTAGACTTATTAATTTAATTAACTAAAGTAGCAATAAAGGTAAATATTATGTTTAACAAAAACTTTACAATTCCATTTTTATTCACCCCTATTATATTGGCAATTTCCGCTTGTGGGGGCAGTGATAATTCATCACCACAACCCTCTGAGCAAGCAAAATTTTCTTTAGGGATTAGTGATGCACCTATTGATGAGGCGGATTCAGTCTTTATTGAAATAGATGAAATTACTATTTCAGGGACAGAGACTACAGTCATTACTGAATTTACTAATGACAATAATGAAATTGTAGAAACCATTAAAGTTAACTTACTTGATTTTCAGGGTACAGACCAACTTAAAATTGTTGATGAAGCTCAAGGTGTAACTATGGCCCCAGGCACCTATTCGATGGAATTACTGGTAGTCGATGCCGGCTCATATGTACTGCTTGAAAATGATGCGACCGAATACTCTATTAAAGTCCCTAGCTCTAGACTACGTTTAGGAGATTTTGAAATTGCGTCAACTTCTATCCAAGTCGGCGATACCCCAGCTTATACTATTGAATTTAGTTTACGCGAGTCATTAGTGATGCGCGGTAATGCACCCACAAAAAATGGTTTTATTATTAAACCTCATGGCGTTCACATTGTTAGCGAATATGGAACATTGAAGGGTAATGTTTCTGCTGATAATACTAATTTAGGTAGCTGTATCGTTTATCTATATGAAGGTGAACCAACCGAATTAGGTGATAGTTATGATGCAGATGATGAAACTTTCGTCGGTGATGCACCGACAGCGACGGCACCACTTATTTCAACACTAGTAGCCGTAGATGGAACTTACAGCATAGGGTTTGTTCCAACAGGAAGTTACACTGTTGCACTAATGTGTGGTACAAATATCGATGACAACATTCAATATAACGCCTTAACCATACCTTCTCCTGTTGGAAATGTAGCTACAGTAGGCATTATCAAAGGTGATGTTAAAACGGTCGACTTTTAAATAAACTGATATTAACCGATCATAAGGCCAGAAAGTTAAAAAGTGTTCACTATGAAGTTCTAAAATATATTAAAAAATGTCAGCAACTAGCGACTGCTGACTTAAAGAAAGCCAACCACTATCCTCAACAATGTGGACAGAGTGCTCATTTAGAGTGTTGGTTGAATATCAGAAATTATGATTGTTTTTCTAACTGATTTTACACTGAGAAATCATAAACTATAGATCTATAGATTGAACGAAAGGGTAAACCGTGTAGGTAATTACTTGGATGGGCTTGGAAGGAAGTTCGTTTACAATTTTAGCCCATACCATTTTGAAAGATTTTCAGCACTAGATAGGGAGTACGTTGTAAACGAGTATCGCTAATTATTTTTTGGGATCGCTTGGTTGACATAAACATCAAAACGATTTTTTTTCATTTTTATACTGGTTGAAGGCGATTTGTTATTTAATGGTGGCGCATAGCTTGGACGTTTAACCACAACACGGTACTTTGCTAATTTCAATGCCGGTTCAAGCAAATCATCCGCATCTAAGTCTTCACCGACGAGTGATTGGAATACGCGCATTTCTTTTTTCACTGCGGCCGATTTTTCACGATGTGGATACATAGGGTCGAGATAAATAACATCAGGTTGTTGAGTGAATGACAACTCTTCAATCGTTGCCGCATGAACTAGTGACATACGACTGGCAATATCACTGACCTCACTGTTCAATTTAGCGCGCTCTAAGCCATTTTCTAGCAGTGCTGCGACAATAGGCATACGTTCTTTCATGGTTACTGTACAACCTAAGGTAGCCAATACAAAAGAGTCTCGTCCTAAGCCTGCGGTAGCGTCTAGTACATGTGGAGTAAAACCATGTTTTAGTCCAATCGCTTTAGCTATATCTTGGCCGCGTCCACCACCAAATTTTCGTCGGTGGGCAACCGCGCCATCAACAAAGTCTACTTTAATACCACCGAGTTTAGGCTCATCAAGCTTGATCAGTTCTAATTCTTGAAAGTTGACTTGTAATAAAAACAGTAAGTTTGGATGCTTAGTAACTGAAGCGCTGTCACCGATATAGGCTAATTGCCATTTTTTAGCAATTTTTTTAGCTAAATCAACATCGGTTTTATCAAGGTACCCAACCGCTATTCTAGACATATCCATTAATCAAACTCTACTTGAACATTGTTATCGCCGGTTGCATAGGCAACTAAGCGGCTGAGTTGACTCAGTGATAAGTCACTTTCACTTTGCCATTGATTAAAAGCATTTTGAATGGCAACTAAGCTTTTTTTACTTTGCAGTCCGCCGTCAATAATTTTATTGGCACGGAAATAGGCTTCAATGTCACGGGTAAGTAAAAAGGTATCTTTACCGATAGCACGTAAAGCGTAGGGGCCAGTATTGCCCCCTAAACGTTGACCTTTTTTCTTTAAGTAATCCCATAAACCTATCATGTCATTGCTTGGCCATGCCGCAATAAATTTAGCAAAACTATCGTGCTGGCTATTATCGCTATGTATTTCATCAAACATCATATGGGCATTAGCTTGAATAGTTTTTACTTTATTAAAGTTGCGAATAATTCGCGCATCTGCCGCTTTACGTTCTTGCATTTCCTCAGGCATCATTAAGACTTTAGCGAGATCAAAATTAAAAAACATTTCTTCAAAGTTTGGCCATTTATTTTCTACTACACGCCAGACAAAACCACTTTGAAAGATCTTTTTGCTAAAGGCCGATAAAATTCTATCGTCTCCTAACTTGGCAACTAAATGATCTTGTTGGTTATCACCTAATAAGAGGTTGAGTATAGCCGCACCACCTTTACGTTCGGCGGCGCGTTGATAAAGTGAGTCAAATTTTTCCATTATTTAGGGCCACTCATTATCCTTCAATACCACAATGTCTGAGTAAAGCATCAATCTCAGGCTCACGGCCACGAAAGGCTTTAAATAAGACACTGGGTTCTTGAGACCCGCCTTTTTCTAATATATTAGTTAAGAAATCATTACCCACTTTCGGGTTAAAAATGCCTTCTTCCTCAAAACGACTAAAGGCATCTGCAGATAATACTTCTGCCCATTTGTAACTATAGTAACCGGCTGAATAACCGCCACCAAAAATATGACCAAAACCATGTTGAAAGCGATTAAAGTCGGCGGCTTTCAATACTGAATATTCTTCACGCACTTGATTTAATGTTTGCTGAATATACCCAGAGTTATCTTGTGCAGGTTGGTAATCTTTATGCATTTTAAAATCAAAAATACTGAATTCTAATTGACGTAACATTTGCATCGCAGATTGGTAATTCTTTGCCGCTAACATTTTATCAAGCATAGCTTGCGGTAGTGGTTCACCCGTTTGGTAGTGTCCTGAGATAAAGGCTAATGCCTCTGGCTGCCAACACCAATTTTCTAAAAATTGGCTAGGCAACTCTACTGCATCCCACGGCACACCATCGATACCTGAAACGCCACTGGTGTTGATTTGTGTCAGCATATGGTGAATACCATGGCCAAATTCGTGAAATAAAGTAACCACTTCGTCATGGGTAAATAGCGCAGGCTTATCACCAATAGGCTTATTAAAATTACAGGTTAGGTAGGCAACAGGGTATTGAATATCACCATTGGCTAATTCACGACGACTTTTACAATCGTCCATCCATGCGCCACCACGTTTGTGGGCGCGGGCGTATAAATCTAAATAAAAGCGGCCACGCAAATTATTATCGCGATCGTATACTTGATAAAACTTCACATCTTTGTGCCAAGTGTCGATGTTAGCTACTTGGTTAATTGTCATGCCAAATAAACGATGAACAACTTCAAATAAGCCAGCTACAACTTTTTCTTCTGGAAAATAAGGGCGACATTCTTCGTCTGAAATAGCATAACGGCTTTGCTTTAATTTTTCACTATAGTAGGGCAGATCCCAAGCTTGTAAGTCTGTTTGGTTAAATTCTTTTTCAGCGAAAGCTTTAACTTCATCTAAGTCTTGTTGACCTTGAACCTTCGATTTTACCGCTAGGTTTTCTAGAAAGTCTAAAACCTCAGAGGTTGATGATGCCATTTTGGTAGCAATTGATTTCTCAGCAAAGTTATTAAAGCCCAATAGCTGTGCTAATTCATGACGAAGTAGTAATAGCTCGTTCATGATGTCGCTGTTATCGAATTTTCCGGCATTGGGACCTTGGTCTGAAGCGCGAGTAACAAAGCCACGATAGAGCTGTTCACGTAATGTCGCATTGCTACAATAAGTCATTACGGGTAAATAACTAGGGATATCTAAGGTGAATAGCCAGCCTTGTTTTTCTTGTTCTTTTGCTAGTTCTGCTGCGGCTTCTATAGCGCTGTCAGGTAAGCCAGTAAGTTCACTTTTATCGGTAATATTAACGCTATAAGCGTGCGTAGCATCGAGTACATTATTGCCAAATGTTGAGCTTAACTCCGATAAACGAGTAACGATTTCACCGTATCGTTTTTTATCATTATCGTTTAATGCGATGCCCGACAATTTAAAATCACGTAAGGCATTCTCAATGACTTTCTTTTGAGGAATACTTAATTGTGAATATTCATCACTGTTGGCAAATTGTTGGTAGGCTTGATATAACCCTTGATGCTGGCCCACAAAAGTACTGTATTCAGATAACAGTGGTAAACATGACTCGTATGCGTCACGTAGTTTGTCACTATTAACCACCGAATTCATGTGGGATACCGGCGACCACAGCTTACTTAACGTATCGTCAGCTTCGTCCGTAGGCATAACTAAGTTTGCCCAGGTAAATGTTTTTTCTTCAAGCACTGCTGCAATCACTTTTTTGCATTCTGCTATCGCATGCTCAACAGCATGCTTGATATGTTCAGGCTTTATTTGAGAAAACTGGGGTAAATCTGAAACTGTTAATAATGGATTGCTCATAATGCGGTATTCTTTATTAAATGATGATGTAGATGTAAGACCTTAATGGGAAAGATTCAAGGTGTAGCGCTTTTTGTTTTCAATCTATTTTACTTAAAATTGATCACCTTAAAAAAATAAATGCTACTGTCTATGTTAATACGTTGTTTGTTATTGTTAATTAGGCTCTTTATTTACCCTTTTAGTTCGGATAAATATTTATTTTAATTGTATTTTACTTATACTAAAAATATATGATTTGTCTTCGTCATGAGTTTCTCGAGGTGTTATGTTTCGTTTTTTTTCTGTGAATTCCTTATATTCACTTTTTTTACTGTGCGCTATGCTTTTCACAAATACTGCACAAGCAGAGGTGAATAATTTATATTTAGAAAACTTGTCAGTTGAGCATGGCTTGTCTCAAGGCTCGGTTAAAACTATTTTTCAAGATGATGAAGGTTTTATTTGGGTTGGCACTGAAAATGGTTTGAATATGTATGACGGTTATAATTTTCGCAGTTTACCTGGGCCAGATAATGATTTTGAAAATTATGAAACGTACCGGATTATTCAAGATAAGGACAAATTACTTTGGATCAACATCGTTGATAAAGGGCTAATTACTTACAATAAAAAAACAGATACCTACCAAAAAATTCTACAAACAGATCCGCTAAATAAAGATTATTATATAGCGGATATGGTCGAGGGCAACAATAATGACTTTTTTATTGCCAGTGCAAAAACTATCATCGTGTATAACAAAATATCTCAAAAAAGTACGCGTCTATTAGATTTATCAAATGAGCTTCCTGCGGTTAATAATATTTATGAAATATTGTTACATCAAAATATTTTATATATTGCGACACGTATTGGCACTTTTGCCTTAAATGTTGACACTAAAAAATGGAAAAAATTACCTGCCATTACCGCGACTGAAATTAGCTCAGACAGCTTTAGTGCGGTAGGGGCGAATAAAGTATTTAACTTGCATGTAAGTGCGAATAATCATTTGTATTTGGGTACAGACAATGGTGTTTATAGCTTGCCGGTTAGTAAAATTAACAATTATTTAGTGGGTGATCTTCAATTACCCACTTACAAAATGGTAACTGACGGTGTTTCAAGTTGGCAGTTTTATGACGATGGCGATAACGTATATCAAGGCAGTCATTTAGGGTTGTCTGCTATTGATACAAAAACAGACACCACAGAATTTCTTTTTTCGTTTAATGAGTTTTTTGACCATATTAAAAGCAGTGATGTAGTTGCTATTATGAAAGACAAACAAGGGGTGTTTTGGTTGGGCTCTCAGGCTACCGGTCTTTATAAATGGAATCCTAAACTGAGCTTAGTAACCAACTATCGTTATAAAAAAGACAGTGAAAAAAGTTTAACAGACAACCTTGTTTGGTCTATTACGGCGAAAAGGAGTGACCCTGAACAGTTATGGATAGGCACTCAAAATGGTCTTAATTTACTCGATACGCGTCACGATACCATGTTGCACTATTTAACAACCGAGACCCCTAAAACGATTTATCATCGTGGGAACATAGATCATCTTTATGAAGATTTGGAGCAACGCTTATGGCTTTCTACCGGTAAAGGGGTGGTGTTATTTGATATAGCGCTCAAAAAAATTATTGATATTCCGTATGACGTTAAAGTAAAAGAGCTGCTTGCGTTAGGTCAGTATGATTTCTTTTATGATCGTTATAATACGTTGTGGAGTATTACGGAAAAAGGTGTCAATCGCATTTCATTAACAACGGGCGCTATTGACCCACTTGATGAAATGACTGCGAGCATTGCGGAAGATAAGGTTTTTACTTTACTCGGCTATTTACCTAATAGTGATAAAATGCTTTTTTCTACCAATAATTCATTATGGTTTTTTGATCTTGAAACACGAACAAGTACCATGATTTATCAAAATCCTAAGATTAAAGAAAGTGAATGGATATCTATAGAAAATGTGGCTTTTGATAAAAAAGGCCTGCTATGGTTTAGTTTTGCTGGTAAAGAACTGGTCGGTTTAGACAGTAAAACGTTTGAAAAAAAATATGTATATGACAAAAATAATTCCAATGTGGGACTCAATATTTACGGTTTAATGGTAGACCCTGAAGGTGATCTTTGGTTTTCCAGCCATAACGGTATTTATATGCTAAACGCTGAAACACACCATCTTCGTAATTTTGGTATCAGTGATGGTTTAGTGGGTAAAGAGTTCAATAGTGGTGCTTTCTACGAAATGTATAATCACACATTTGCCTATGGTGCCATGAACGGCTTAACCATTTTTGACCCTCTGGTTTTAAAGACAAAACAAGATGATGAGCAACTGAGTGTACATGCCACTAATATTAACGTGTTATCACGTGATTTAGCTTTGCCTTTTGTGCTGAGTAATGGTGATACCGTTCAGTTAAACTATGATGATGTCGGTATTCGTATTGACTTCTCGCCATTATCTTACAACAACACGAATAATTTCCTGTTTGAATACAAGTTACAAGGTGCTGATAACATAAGTTATCCATTAACCACTGAAAATCACATTACTTTTCCGAGCTTACCTTCAGGGGAGCATTCGCTGGTAGTGCGTATCCAATCAGCTGAAACTAAAAAATATTCTGAAGCTTTTGTTATTAACTTCGTGGTGAAATATGCTCTTTGGTCTTCGCCGCTAGCTTACTTAGTTTATATTGTGCTCTTGTTGACTTTATTTATGCTGTGGTATGCAAAGCGCCAACAAAATACGCGTTTATTACTTGCCGCACATGAAGAGGTAAAATACCGAGAAAATAGATTGCAGCTAGCCTTAACTGGTAGTAATAGTGAAGTGTGGGATTGGCAAAGCGATAATAACTTAATGTTCGCTAAACGAGCCTCTGAAGAATTAGGTTATAGTGACCTTAAATATTCTTATAGCTTTAATGAGCATTTGTCGTTAATTCACAAAGATGAACGTGAATTGTTTCATTCACGATGGTTACAGTTTTTGGGTGCGGCTGATGTTAAGGTAAGCTTTTCATGCAGTTACCGAATGAAAAAATCCAATGGTCATTGGTTGTGGTTTAAAGACCTTGGAAAAATTGTGGCAACTGACACTAAAGGCAAGCCAACCAGAATTACCGGCGCGTATACAAATATTACCCAGTCGTTAGCCGACGCCGAACGTGCTCACTTCTATGGTGAAGCTTTTAAGAAAACCAAAGATTGGGTCTTAATTATTAGTGACAACTTTAGTCGGGTCATCGCGAATGAGTCCTTGCGTGAGGTTTTTGCTTGGCAAGATGAAGAGTTCGCTTTCGATGCGAAATTATTTGGATTAACCAACGATCGCTTTGAGTTTTATAAGACCTTATTTTCTCATTTAAAGGCTGGGGATGATTGGCGAGGTGAAGAGCTAATAACAACAAAGGCTGGTGAAGAATTCCATGTTATTTTAACGGTCAGTGCCAGCCTTAATGAGTCAACGAATAGTATTTATTTTGTTTGTATTTTTACCGATATAACCGCGCAAAAGCATGCAGAAAAAGAGCTGCGTTATTTAGCCAATTATGACCATTTAACGGATTTACCTAATCGTTCATTATTGCTCGACAGAATAAAACATGCAATGGACTATTCTGCCCGCATGTCACAATCCATTGCTTTGTTTTTTATTGATCTAGACAGGTTTAAACAAGTTAATGATTCATTGGGTCATGACTGTGGCGATTTGCTCTTACAAGAAGTCACCAGGCGTTTAAAAGCAGTTCTGAGGGTTGATGATACCGTTGCTCGCATTGGCGGTGATGAATTCGTTGTTCTGCTAGAGTCTTTTCGCGGCCATGGTCAGCTGGGTCGAGTTGCACAGAAGGTGATTACTGCCGTTGGCGAGCCGGTGCTATTAAACGGCAATACCATCAGTGTTGGTGCTAGTATAGGTATTGCACTTTTCCCCGAAGATGCCAAAGATAGTGATGAGTTGCTTCGTCACGCCGATGTCGCTATGTATCATTCTAAGCAACTTGGCCGTAATACCTTTCAATTTTATACACCCCGTATGAATGTTGAAGCAAGTGAGCGGTTACTTGCTGAATCAACGCTTAAGTTGGCTTTTGAAAACAGCGAATTTATTAATTATTATCAGCCTATTGTTGACTCATATAAAGGTAAGGCCGTTGGCGCCGAATTATTATTACGCTGGCAAAGTGGCGACAAGTTAATTCCACCCGATAATTTTATTCCACTTTCAGAAGATCTAGGTTTGATTATACCTATGACTGAAGCGGCTATTTTACGTGGTGTAATAGATTTGAAAAAATGGCGGGCAATTCGCCCTGATATCTATTTATCAATTAATTTGTCTGTTCAGCACTTTCTTGAAGACAATTTAATTCATTATTTAAAAAATATTTTACAAGAACATGATTTACCTCCAGAAGCGCTTAAGTTTGAAGTCACTGAAAGCATGCTTATTTCTGATCCTGATAAAGCTATTGCAACTATGACCGCGCTTGATAAATTAGGTGTGGTACTTGCTTTAGATGATTTTGGTACCGGTTACTCATCCTTGTCTTATTTAAAGAAGCTACCTTTAAAAATATTAAAAATTGACCGGAGCTTTATTTCTGGCATTGGCATTAACTCTGCTGATGAAGCGATTGTTGCTGCGACGTTAGTCTTGGCAAAAAACTTGAAAATGATTTGTATTGCCGAAGGTGTAGAAAATGAAATACAACTGAAATTTTTAGGTGAAAAACACTGTCACCTTATCCAAGGCTACCTTTATAGTAAGCCAGTTGGAGCTGCGAAAATTGAACAATTTTTGCATGATGACATTATCGCGATAAAAGTGAATAAGCCAGAATAGCTAATTGGCTTGAATAACGCTTGTTTAGCCACATATATAACTCATACATTTTTTTAGGAATAATAACATGACTCAACATTTTGACTTTCTTGCCATTGGCGCAGGAAGTGGCGGTATTGCTTCTGCAAATCGCGCAGCAAAGCTCGGTAAAAAAGCAGCAGTAATAGAAGCTAAGCAAATTGGTGGCACGTGTGTCAATGTGGGTTGTGTGCCGAAAAAAGCCATGTGGTATGCCGGGCAAATTGCCGATGCGTTACACTACTCTGCTGATTACGGTTTTAATGCGCCGTTACAAGGTTTTAATTGGAGCACGTTAGTTAAAAACAGGGAAGCTTATATAGAGCGCATTCATGCAGCCTATGCTCGTGGTTTTGCCAGTAACGGTGTTACTGTCATTGATGGTTTTGCCAAATTTATCAATAAAAACACTGTCGAAGTTAATGGCGAACAAATTACCGCTGACCATATTGTTATTGCTACCGGTGGTCGTCCGAGCATTCCAAGTATTGAAGGTGCAGAGCATGGTATCGATTCTGACGGCTTTTTCGCATTAACAGAACAACCTAAAAGTGTTGCGGTTGTTGGGGCAGGTTATATTGCCGTAGAACTTGCTGGCGTATTTCATGCTTTAGGCACCACCTCACATTTATTAGTGCGTAAAGAAAAGCCACTACGTGGTTTTGACGATATGCTCAGTGACACGTTAGTCGAACAAATGGCAAAACATGGTCCAACACTGCATACCCACAGTACACCCAGTCATGTTGAAAAACACGATAATGGTCAACTGACCATCCATTTGGAAAATGGTAAGTCTGTTGGGCCTGTTGACTCTTTAATTTGGGCAATAGGGCGAGAGCCAGCAACAGATAAAATTAATCTTGAGTTGGCTGGCGTCGCAATGAACGAACAAGGCTTTATTTCAACAGACAAATACCAAAATACGAATGTTAAAGGTATCTATGCAGTCGGTGACAATACTGGTCGTGCACAATTAACACCGGTCGCTGTTGCCGCAGGTCGTCGCTTATGTGAACGTTTATTTAATAATAAACCTGACGAGCATTTAGACTATTCAAATATTGCCACGGTTGTGTTTAGTCACCCAGTTATTGGTACGGTTGGCCTATCTGAAAAAGAAGCGCTTGACGAATACGGCGTAGAAGAGGTTAAGGTTTACAATTCACAGTTCACTGCTTTGTATCAGGCGATGACTGAAGATTATCGTGATCCTACGCGTATGAAACTTATTTGTGTTGGTAAAGAAGAAAAAATTGTTGGCATTCACAGTATTGGCTTTGGTAGTGATGAATTGTTGCAAGGGTTTGCGGTTGCCATGAAAATGGGCGCAACTAAAGCCGACTTTGATAACACTATTGCGATACATCCAACAAGTGCAGAAGAGTTTGTTACCATGAATTAAGTGGCGTTAACCACACCATACAAAGTTGTGTTGGCGTCATCTTCTGGCTATTAATGATGACGCTCGACACTACTTTAACTAGCGCTAATAAATCCGCCGCTTAAAGTGTAAAACGCTCTACTGAGCTGGTTAGAGAATGCGCTAAAGTACTGACATCTTCACTTCTTTTGTGCATATTACTCGCTTCCATAGCATTCTTATTTGCCGCATCAGCCGTTTCATTCATTGTTTGTTCTATTTGCTCACTATAAACCAACTGCTCTTGTGCTGCAGTAGTAATACTTTTGCTCATCGAGTCAATTGCTTTTAAGGTGTCCTCAATTTGGTTAATAGCATGGCTTAATTGCTGACTTTGAGCCACACATTCACTGGCTTGTGTTTGGCCTTCAGAAATCGCCTTGACCGCAATAGTAGTATCTTTTTGTAAATTATTAATCATCACTTGTATTTCAGCGGTGGACGCCTGAGTGCGAGAAGCTAATGATCTTACCTCATCAGCAACCACTGAAAAGCCACGACCTTGCTCTCCGGCTCTTGCTGCTTCAATAGCCGCGTTTAAAGCAAGTAAGTTAGTCTGCTCAGCAATACCACCAATGGTATCTAAAATACTACCTATGCTGCGACTATGCTGGCTAAGTAATTCCATGACTTCCACTGATTCACCCAGTCGAGTTGATAATTGCTTAATACGCTGGCTGTTATCGTTAGCAATATTATTAATGTCTTGGCTGCGTTGTGATGCTTCAGTGACATGGGAAGCGGTAGTCACTGCTTCATCTTTTACCATACTTGAACTAGCAAACATTTGTTCAGCAAGCTGTTTGGCATTATCAATACGGGTAATTTGTTGACTGGCGGATTCTGATATAAACAAACTTTGTTGATTGGTTAACGCCGCAGATTCATCAAGCGAATGGGCGTCTTTATTAATGGCGTTAAGTAATTGAGTTAGATCATCAGATAACTTATTAATATTAGTAATCAGCCCGCCAAACTCATCATCACTGCGTTTTTCCATGCGCTTTGACAAGTTACCACTAGCGATTAATGCCAAGGCTTTGTTTACTGCCCGTAATGGACCAATCATGGCTTTAGTTGTGACATAAGTAATAAAGCTCGCCATAACAATAAATATTAACGCTAAAACGATGGCTAAAGTTTTTCCTCTTTCAATTTCTTCTTGGGCATTGTTTTGAAAATGAGCAAAACGTTTATTCGCTAATAAAACTAATTCATCTAGCTTGGCATAGCTTAAATTATAAGATTGGGTTGCAGAAAGATAAGCTTCTTTTGCTTGATATTGTAGATTAATTGTTTGTAGTTGTAGTTGGTATAAACGACCTGGTTGTTGAATTGATTCTTGCATCAGCGTCAAGTTCTGCTTAAAGTCATTTAACAGTTCATTAGCATTAAGTGGCTCAGCTTGCTGGACTAAATAAGCAAAATTAGTTTCAATATTATTGATTAAAAAAATCATATCATCTTGGTGTTTAGTCACTAAGTCTGTTGATTCTATTCGGTCAAGCCCTGACATAGTGTTTTTTAAGCTAAAAAGTGAGTCATCAATGCGCGTACCTGTACCAATAACTTCATCAAGTAACTTCTCCTGACCCGTCGCTTCAATAATTTCTAAATCAAGCATATAGGTGCTTGCTTGATAACGCGCATTTTCAAAAGTTTTATAGTCAGCTTGGAAGTCTCTTTTTGCTTGCTGATGCCCTATTTTAGCTGAGAACATTGCTTGAATATCGGTTGAGTATTGTTGATATTGGACTTGTGCTTCTTCAAGAGCCGATTGCATTTTTGCTTGCTTAGTCACTTTCAGGCGTAATAGCTGAACAGTTGCTTGGTAATCTTTTTGTAGATGATTAAACTGCTCTAAACTTTCCTGTAACTCATTAGCATCGGATTGTGTATAAGCGACAGCCGCTTGCTTCATCATTTTCAGCAATTGAACTTGTAACGTGCCACTTTGTTTTTGCACAGGAACGGCTAATGTTTCAACATTATTATTGGCGTCAGAAATTTTACTTAATGAATAGTAAAAAAAGCTACTTGCCGTTAATAATAATAATCCAATCGTAGTAAAACCAAAGATGATTTTTTGTTTTATGGTGAGATTCAGCATTAATTAAGCCTTGTGTTACGTTGCTCATCCTTTAATTGTAATCCGATATTTACTTAATGTGATAAAGGTGTGCATTTATTATTAAAATGTCTTAGATAAAAGCGTTTTACCTAACAATTAAACCAAATTAAATTAAAGGGTGACCTACTGGCCTAAAAGACATCCATATCTTAAGTTTAATTACAGTATCACGGTAATCTTCTCTACTCAATAAAGGTATGACCAGATGGCTTAGCTAAAAACCTCCCGTAACAACATTAAAAATTAAATATTAATTATAAAAATAAAGCAAGAATAATAAAGCAATATTTTTGATGATTTATTTTTTGGTTATTTGAGCTTTTATTCAAATTAAAGATAAATTAATTCAGCTTTTTTTATCTTTAAAATCGCGCTAAGTCTTACTGTTATTCGCTTATGTTTTTTAGTTATTTAAAGCCGAAATATACCACTAAAAATAATTTAATAATTGTCTGGTATTGAGAGAAAATTCTGGTACTCTCTTACCTCGTTTATTTGAGCAGCACAAAAAACACACAATTAATAAGATGCTGAAAACGTACAGGATAAATTTTTATCCACATAAATAAAAATAATAATAAATATGTGAAAAAGGAATTTCAAACTACCTTTTCTCAATAAAAATAAGATGTTACCTACAAATTTACCGTAATAGCCATTTGGTTGTTATGGTTTTCTACGTTGTTTTCAACATACTTATCCACAATTTTTACGATCTTTTGCGACTAATTTTATAGATTAAGTGGAGAGAATGTACTGAGTATGGCATCCTTAGCCAAATTTCACTTCTAGTCACATATCATCATGACAAATTCTGCTTTATCGCCACTCATTTTAGTAGATGGTTCTTCGTACTTATTCCGTGCTTATCATGTTCCATATTTACAAGCATTATCGACAAAAGATGGTCAACCTACCGGTGCGATTACTGGCGTGTTAAACATGCTAAAAAGTCTGAAAAAAAATTATCCAAATGGCAATGTTATTGTGATATTTGATGCGAAAGGAAAGACCTTTCGTAATGACATGTATCCTGAATATAAAGCGAATCGTCCACCAATGCCCGACGATCTTCGTACTCAAATTGCACCAATCCATGAAATTGTTGCCGCTATGGGTTTACCGCTATTGGTGATTGATGGCGTCGAAGCCGATGACGTTATTGGTACTTTGGCAGAACAAGCGAGTAAAGCGGGTATCGATACCGTTATATCAACTGGCGATAAAGACATGGCGCAACTCGTTGATAAGCATGTCACGCTTATTAATACCATGACCGATGTAAAAATGGATGTTGATGGTGTTATTGAAAAGTTTGGTGTCCGCCCAGATCAAATTATTGATTACCTCGCGTTAATGGGTGATAAAGTCGATAATATTCCAGGGGTTAATAAGTGTGGTCCCAAAACAGCAGTAAAATGGTTGCTTGAGCACGAAAATTTAGAAAATGTGATTGCTAATGCCGGAAACGTAAAAGGTAAGATTGGTGAGTATTTACGTGAAGCACTTGAGTTTTTACCCCTCTCTTATGAATTAGCAACCATTAAACTTGATGTACCGCTTGAGCAAACCGCTGATCAATTACAGCCAGGCGTTGCCGATGTTGAAAAATTAACTGAGCTATACACTCGATTTGAATTGCGCCGGTTATTAGCAGACTTACAAAATGGTGAATCTGCTATTGCGGGTTCACCCGGACAGCAAACCTCAAGTGTTGACTCGATTGTAGAAGAAACACCTGCAGCAGATGATATTGAAACTGACTATCAAATTATTTTTAGCGAAGCTGAGTTTACTTCATGGCTGACTAAATTAAAAAATGCTGATCTCTTTGCCTTTGATACCGAAACAACCAGTGTCGATTATATGAAAGCAGAGTTAGTGGGTTTATCGTTTTCTGTCGAAGCTGGAACTGCCGCTTATGTGCCGCTTATGCATGATTATCCTGATGCGCCCAAACAGCTCGACCGTGACTGGGTCTTGGCACAATTAAAACCACTTCTCGAAGATAAAAATCAAGCAAAAGTCGGTCAGAACTTAAAGTATGATGTTAACGTGCTTTCACGTTACGATATTGAAATGCAAGGTATTACTTTTGATACCATGATCGAGTCTTATTGTTTAAACAGTGTTGCGACTCGCCACAATATGGACGCATTAGCGACTAAATATTTAGGCTACAAGACGGTCAGTTTTGAAGAAGTTGCTGGCAAGGGCGCTAAAAAATTAACTTTCAACCAAATTGAAATTGAAAAAGCGGGATATTATGCCGCCGAAGATGCCGATATTACCTTGCGCTTGCACCAAGCCATTTATGCTAAGTTAGAAAAAAATAAAGATCAATTATCAGTATTTACCGACATTGAAATGCCTTTGTTACCTATTTTAGCGCGTATGGAGCAACACGGTGTACTAATCGATTCTGATTTGTTGAATGAACAAAGCCATGCACTTGGTATGCGCTTACAAGAATTAGAAATTCAAGCACACGATATTGCCGGACAAACGTTTAACTTATCATCACCCAAGCAACTACAAAAAATATTGTTTGAAGAGTTAAAAATTCCGGTTATTAAGAAAACGCCCAAAGGTGCACCTTCAACCGCAGAAGAAGTGTTACAAGAGCTGGCGTTAGATTACCCTTTACCGAAAGTTATTTTAGAAAACCGAGGATTGAGTAAGTTAAAATCGACTTACACTGACAAGCTTCCTTTGTTAGTGTGCAAGTTAGGTCGAGTACATACCTCTTATCAACAAGCCGTTGCGGCAACAGGGCGTTTATCTTCGACCGATCCAAATCTTCAAAATATCCCAATTCGTAGTGAAGAGGGTCGAAAAATTCGCTTAGCTTTTATTGCGCCCAAAGATCATAAAATTGTCGCGATAGATTATTCTCAAATAGAACTGCGTATTATGGCGCATTTATCTGATGATCCAGGATTAGTCTCTGCCTTTTCAGAAGGGCGAGATGTGCATAAAGCAACAGCGGCTGAGATATTTGGTGTCGATTTGGCCGAGGTAACGGTTGATCAACGCCGTAGCGCTAAAGCAGTAAACTTTGGTTTGATTTACGGAATGTCAGCGTTTGGTTTAGCAAAACAACTTGATGTGCCTCGCCATCGCGCGCAAGAGTATATGGATAAGTATTTTGAACGTTACCCTAATGTTATGGCTTACATGGAGGACACGCGTCAGCAAGCTGCAGAGCAAGGTTTTGTGGAAACATGCTTCGGTCGTCGTTTATATTTACCTGATATTAAAGCTAAAAATGCGATGCGTAGAAAAGGCGCTGAACGTGCCGCTATTAATGCACCTATGCAAGGCACTGCCGCTGATATCATTAAAAAAGCGATGTTAGCTGTAGATGAATGGATACAAATCCAGCAAGACCCACGTATTCAAATGACAATGCAAGTACACGATGAGTTGATATTTGAAATTCATCAAGACATCGTTGATGAAACAACGGCGAAGCTTGTTGAAATTATGAATGATGCGGTGAAGTTAAAAGTCCCCCTCATTGCTGAGGCAGGTATTGGTGATAACTGGGAGCAGGCGCATTAACTATGCAATATTATTTTTTGGTGGTTTTAAAACTAAAATGTAATTTAATTACATAAAGCGCTTTACAAAAGTAGAATGATTACTCTATAATGTAGTTGTTCTTTTGTGAACGCTTGTTGTAATAATTTGTATATTCAAGCTCTCCTCATAGCTTATAAGCCGATGGCATTGTCATCGGTATTTTTTTGTCTAAAATTTGATAACTATATCTTATGTAATTATATTTCAGTATATGAATGATCGACACCACTTAATAACGTATCACTGTCGATCATCCGTTTACGGGTATTTAAAAACAAGATTAACTTTTAGGATCAATAATAGCCTCTATCGGTTTAGGCTTAGTTCGGCCAGACTTTCTTAAGGCATCACGCAGCACGTACTCTATTTGCGCGTTTAAACTGCGTAATTCATCATCAGACCAGCGTTGCATGGCAGAAAGAATTTCTTCATTAATGCGAAGAGGATATGCTTTTTTTGCCACAATATTTCTCACTCAATTGACGATTAGTATAAGCTGCCGGTATTTACTACAGGTTGTGCCGCTTCGTCGCTACATAGAACAACTAATAAGTTACTCACCATAGCGGCTTTTCTTTCTGCATCAAGTTCTACAATTTGACGCTCTTCTAATTTTGTTAATGCCATTTCTACCATACCGACAGCACCTTCGACTATGGTTCTACGTGCAGCAATAATTGCCATGGCTTGCTGGCGTCTTAGCATAGCGTTGGCAATTTCTGGCGCGTAAGCTAAATGACTAATACGAGATTCAATTACAGTGACTCCAGCTTTTTCTAACCGGTCTTGCACTTCAATTTTTAATGCTGCTGAAATTTGAGTCGGATCGCTGCGTAAAGAAATATCGTCATCTTCGTGATGATCGTACGCATAACTTGTGGCTAAATTACGTAATGCAGATTCACTTTGAATTGAGACAAAATCTTCATAATCATCAACCTGGAAAACGGCCTCAGCGGTATCTGTTACTTCCCAGACAATGACCGCAGCAATCTCAATGGGGTTACCATTTTTGTCATTAACTTTTAGTTTACTACTTTCGAAATTTCTAACCCGCAAAGAGACGCGCATTTTTGTGTAAAAAGGGTTAGCCCAGCGGAGGCCTGAATCATGAACGGTACCCGCGTACTTACCGAACAATTGCATAACCCGAGCTTCTTTGGGATTGACCATAAAAAAACCAAACCAGCAAATAAAAATAGCAAGGGTGACCAGTAAACTAATAATGGCAAGTGTGACATTGTTATTTATTATGTTATTAATTAACAAGGTGAAAGTACCAATCTGTAATGCCAATAAAACAAAAATAAACATAATGCCATTAGGCGCTTTGATTTCTTTTTCCGTAATCATATTATTCTCAGTAAGATTTTAACAAGTGATATCATTATGATATCACTTGTTGTTTAATGCAAGTATTTAGCAGAGCAACATTCATTAAATAAGATATTTATAAAAGTTTAGGTGTTAGTAAAAGAATGAAGTTATTAGACGTTTGATGATTTTGATCAATTTTGGCGAGTTGAGGCTTAGCTATAATCTTACCAACATTATTCAACAGGAAAATACAATGGGATGTTGCGGAGGCTGTGGCGGCGAAGGTCATGAACCAGTGAAAACTGAAACAAAAGAACAGCAAGAACAAGATAAAAAACAAGATAAGAAACCAGAAGAGTAGTTAATATTCTTCCTGACAATCATTGAGACAACAGCCGTTGTCTTTTTTTTGTTCTAAATTTAAAAGTTAACAAATAAGTAACAAAGTATTGCAAAACAGAAATATCATTGGCAAAGCAAGTGAGCAAATCATATATTAGAGTTAGATACTGGCGCAGAAGTTCAGCGCGAGAAAATATATTTATATAAATAATAAAGCCACCAAGGAGCATAAATTGAAAAAATGGAGCATCCCATTGCTATTAACTTGTTTAGCAGCATGTGAACAAACCGCGCCAACCACCACCATGGCTGAAGTAACATTACCAGCAGGTGTGAATTTTGTTGAGCAAGTAACGGCAGAAGCGGGTAAAACTGTTATTCCTTATCAAAAATATACCTTAAGTAATGGTTTGACGGTTATTCTTCATAAAGATGCTTCTGATCCCTTAGTTCATGTTGACATGACCTATCACGTTGGCTCTGCTCGCGAAGAGTTAGGTAAGTCAGGTTTTGCTCATTTTTTCGAACATATGATGTTTCAAGGTTCTGAAAACGTAGCCGACGAACAGCATTTTAAATTAATAACTGAAGCTGGTGGTACCTTAAATGGAACAACTAACGGTGATCGAACTAATTATTTTCAAACGGTTCCAGCTAACCAACTAGAAAAAATGTTGTGGTTAGAGTCAGACCGTATGGGCTTTTTGGTTGATGCGGTAACGCAAGAAAAATTTGAAGTACAACGTGAAACTGTAAAAAATGAAAGAGGACAAAGTTATGATAATCGTCCTTACGGTTTATTAGGAGAGAGAGTTGCTGAAGCGTTATATCCGGCAGGGCATCCTTACTCATGGCAAACCATTGGTTACTTAGAGGATCTAGATCGTGTAAATGTTAACGACCTAAAAGCATTTTTCTTAAAATGGTATGGTCCAAATAACGCAACCTTAACCATAGGTGGCGATATTGACGCAAAAGAAACGTTAGCCTTAGTGGAACAGTATTTCGGGTCTATCCCACGCGGACCTGAAATCGCTATGCCTGAAAAACCTACATTCACCATAAACGAAGATCGTTATATTTCTATGGAAGATAATGTTCATTTACCTTTAGTGTATATGTCTTATCCAACCGTTTCTGTTCGCCATGCAGATGAAGCCCCACTTGACGTTTTATCAAGTATTTTAGGTGGCGGTAAAACATCTTTGCTTTATAAAAACTTAGTGAAAAATCAATTAGCGGTTCAAGCTTCAGTGGGGCATCCCTGTGCCGAACTAGCTTGTACCTTTACTTTGTTAGCGTTACCACACCCGGCTTCAGGAAAAACATTAGCAGATATAGAAAAAGTGATTCGCGACAGTTTAGTTGAATTTGAAGAGCGTGGCGTACAAGACGACGATCTAGCGAAAGTTAAAGCGAGTATGGAAGCAAGCTTCATCTTCGGTTTACAAAGTGTTTCAGGCAAAGTGAGTACACTTGCGGCTAATCAAACATTTAAGGGCGATCCAAATTACATCGAAAAAGATATCGCACGTTATGCCAATGTTACTAAGGCTGATGTTATGCGGGTCTTTAAAAAGTATATTAAAGACCAACATGCGGTGATCATGAGCATAGTGCCTAAAGGCAAACTGGATCTAATTGCAGCACAAGATAATTTTATTCCTGCACCGCGTAGTAAAGGTCAGACATCTGAAACCTCAGCAGAGAGTTTAGTGGTACGCAAAGCGCAAGATAATTTTGATCGCAGTAAAATGCCAATCTCAGCTGCCAATAAATCAGTCGCTGTACCACAGATGTGGAACAAAACGTTAGCCAATGGTATTAAAGTGCTGGGTACGCAAAGCATTGAAACTCCAACGACATCATTATTGTTAAAGATTCCTGCAGGTCATTATTATTCTGACAAAGACAAAGCAGGCGTTGTTTCGTTACTTGCTAGTGCATTAAATGAATCGACCACCAAACGTAGCGCCGAAGAAATGAGCAATGAATTACAAAAATTAGGTAGTTCAATCGCTATCTATGCAGGTAATCAATACTTGAATGTTAATGTCAGTACACTAACTAAAAATCTTGATGCGACAATGGCACTGGTTAATGAAAAATTAATGCACCCAGCATTCATTGAAGTGGAATTTTCACGCAACAAAAGTAATGCTATTCAGGGCGCAATTAATAGTAAGAAAGATGCAGGTTATTTAGCCTCAACAGCTTATCGTCAATTATTGCAAGCTGACAACATTGCAGCAACTTCAAGCCAAGGTACCGAGCAAAGTCTCAATAATATTACCTTAGCAGATGTTAAAGCCTTCTACGAACAGCAAGTAAAACCAAGTGATAGTCAGTTAATCGTCGTATCAGACTTGAAAGAAAAAGCGCTAATTAAATCACTTAACGTCTTTTCTAGCTGGCAAGGTAAAGGATCAAGCTTAGTGCTAACACTGGCTAAACCTGAGACAAAAGCGGGTGTTATTTATTTAGTGAATAAAGAGGGTGCCGCGCAATCCGCGATTCGCATTGGTAAACGCTCAATGACTCAAGATATTACCGGCGAGTATTACAAGTCTTATTTAATGAACTTCACCTTAGGTGGTGCATTTAATAGTCGTATAAACCTAAACCTTCGTGAAGATAAAGGTTATACCTACGGCGCACGTTCTGGTTTTAGTGCTGACAAATTCTCTGGTACATTTACCGCCTCTGCTGAAGTTCGTGCTGATGTTACCGATAAATCAATTATTGAGTTTGTTAACGAAATAAAAGGCTACAACGAACAAGGTATCACCGCGGAAGAATTAAGCTTTATGCGTAATTCAATTAATCAAAGAGATGCGTTGAAATATGAAACACCACGGGCAAAATTAGGTTTCTTAGCGCAAATCTTAGAATACGATTTAAAGCCAAGTTTTGTGCAAGAGCGAGCAGAGATTGTTGAAACAATCAGTGCAGAAGAAATAAATACGCTAGCAAAGAAACACTTAAACTTAGCGGAAATGTTAATGGTTGTTGTTGGTGATGCTAAAACATTGAAACCCCAACTAAAAGCATTAGGTTATGAAGTGATTGATTACGAAATCTAATCTGACTTATTGCTCTTTGAGTGATTGATATAAAGCCTTAACGATAAACGTTAAGGCTTTTTTATGTTCAGGATGAACGTTCATAACAGCTCTTAGGCATCCACGCCTTCGCTGCATTAGTGCTTATTGCACGTCATTTTATTCTAGACAAATCATAGTCCTAGATCCATGTAGACAATGTCGGGTTGCTACGGATTACAAAGAGCGATGATGCTTATTTTAAACCTGCTATCTTTTTATTGCTGAGTATGGCCAGATCAGCTTAATCCTGTCACAATAAATATTCTGCTTATCCGTGTTTAAAAAATATGAAACGAAGTAACTATATTACCCGCGCAGGCTGGGATCGCTTAGATAAAGAACTGAAATATTTATGGAAGGAAGAGCGTCCTCTTATCACTAAATCTGTCTCAGAAGCCGCTGCTCTGGGCGATCGAAGTGAAAATGCAGAATACATTTATGGTAAAAGGCGTTTACGTGAAATTGACCGACGCGTAAGATTTTTAGTTAAGCGAACCGAGGACTTAACGATTGTCTATTATGATGCTAAGCAAGAAGGTAAAGTCTATTTTGGTGCTTGGGTCTCGCTAATTAATGAAGACGACAAAGAACTCACCTATCGAGTGGTGGGGCCTGATGAATGGGACGTTAAAAAAGGTGAAATAAGTCTTGATTCACCAATGGCAAGGGCATTAATAGGTAAGTGTGTTGATGACGAGGTCGTAGTACAGACACCCGAAGGTGAGCGTGTTTTTGATATTTTAAAAATTTGGTATAAATAACCAGCAGACAAAAGTACTAAGGTTTATCGTGCTCTAACTATCGATTGCTCTATTTCCCTTTATTAAAACGCCAAGGTGGCTCAATTTCCTATTTTTTTATGTAATATCCCTTCAAAATCAGTATATTTTGTTGATATTGTTGATCTTATCATTTTATTAACTAAAATATAAAAACAACAAATTCATACAAAAGGATTTATCTATGACAAGACAAAAGCAATCGATTATTAATGAAGAAGTTAATTTTGAAAACGGTGTAGAGTTAATTTCAACAACAAATAAAAAGGGTGTCATTACTTACGCGAACCCAGACTTTTGTAAAATTGCCGGCTATTCCCTTGATGAACTCGTTGGACAAAATCATAGCATTGTAAGGCATCCAGACATGCCTAAGGCTGCCTTTAAAGATTTATGGACTAATTTAGAATCGGGCTTACCTTGGCGAGGTGTTGTTAAGAATCGCTGCAAAGATGGCCGTTATTACTGGGTTGATGCTTTTATTACCCCTATTTTTGAGTCAGGTCAGCTAGTTGGTTTTCAATCAGTAAGAACACGCTTAGACGAGAAAACTAAAAGTAATGCCATATTATCTTATCAAGCACTACAAGCGGGCAAGTCTTTAAATAAGTGGTACGAAAATGCCAGTATTAAAAATGCAGCCTACTTTGGCGCAAGTATAACAACATTGTTCAGTGCTCTTTATTATCCATACATGATGTTTTTATTACCTTTACTACCCTTTATAATTTATAAAAATGAAATTATCGATACGCCTAAATATTTCAAAAAACTCAGCAGAGACTATGACAGTCTTTCACGGTTAATTTATTGTGGAAGCAAACCTCAAGGTATTGCCGATTTTCATTTGAAAATGGCTGAAGGTAAAATTAAAACAATTTTAGGCCGTATTACCGACAGTAGTGATTTACTCAGTGCAGGCGCGAGTACGCTTGAGCAAGCGGCGAGAATAGCTAAAGAAGGTGTTGAACAAGAAACGGCTGAATTACACCAAGTCGCGACAGCTGTTGAAGAAATGGTTGCAACAATCGACGAGGTTGCCCAGAACACCACCTTTACTTCACAAAAAGTTAATCAAGCACATTCAGATTGTGAAATTGCCACAAAAGCCATGCACACCACCATGGAAACAGTCAATATATTGGCTGAAGAAGTCGCAAATTCAGCGTCTTCGGCAACAGAGCTCGCCAGTGAGGTTGAAAAAGTTGGCAGCATAATGCATGAAATACAAGGCATTGCTGATCAAACTAATTTATTAGCACTTAATGCGGCAATCGAAGCCGCACGCGCAGGAGAACATGGTCGAGGATTTTCGGTGGTGGCCGATGAAGTTAGGGCGTTATCAAGCAGAACCCATGCGGCAACAGAGCAAATACAAAGCTCAATATCAGAAATGCAAAATACACTTTTATCATGGGTGCAAACTATGACAAAAGGCAAAGAGTCTGCGGACAGTTGTGTGGAAAAAGCAACAGAAGCTCATGATGTTGTTGATAAGGTATATTCATTGATCACTGATATTTCTGATTTAGCCATACAAATATCGACAGCATCAGAAGAGCAAAGTATGGTTTCTCAGGAAATTAGCCGCAATATTATTAACATCAGTGATGCTTCTCAAAATAATCTTCAACAAACAAATACGGTTGAACGTGAGACGGTTAACATTAAAAAAAGAGCCAATGCGCTTAGCGCTTTAGGGCAAGCGTTTAACGGCTAAGGTAATGTTTAATCGTTATTAAATACAAATAAAATAGCGCCACTTTTATTGTTAAAACGTCTGGTAACGAGCTTTTAAAACGTAGTCTATTATTAAAGGCTGGTAATTTTTGTAGTTTACATTAGCGACCTAGATACCAGAATTATCGCTTCTATTGTAAAAATGCCGCTAAAAAAATAAATTTTTAGCGGCATTAATTTAAGTAGAATCAACAGCTATAAATCAGTGGGTGGTGTTAATAAACGGCTGGAGATGGTTAATATTAATTTTATGCCACGCTAGATAGTCACCTTTAGTCATAGGCTTAGCAATTAGATAACCTTGAATTGAATCAATATGTAGCGTTTTGAGTAACTCGTGCTGCTCTAACGCTTCTACACCCTCAGCAACCACGGTTATGTTAAGGCTTTTAGCTAAGGTTATTATCGTATTAACGATACTAAAGCCGGTGCCATTATCTAAGATTTTATCGATAAAGCTTTTATCAATTTTAAGTTCATTGACCGGGAAAGCACTTAAGTGTGTTAAACAAGAGTAGCCAGTACCAAAATCATCTATGGAAAAGGTAAAGCCTTTTGCTTTAATTTCTTGCATTTGTTGAATGGTATTATCAATATCTCCAGCCAACATCGACTCAGTAATCTCTAACTTAATCTGTGATGGTTGTATATCGAAGCCAGCCATGGCACTAAGTAACTCAGTTTTTAAAGTAGATGAGTTAAATTGGCAATGACTTATATTGATTGAAACACTGAACAACTCGTCAATCATATTATCGGTACGCAGTTGCGCAATTAATGTACAAATATCAAGTAAAACAATGTTTTGTAATTTTTGAATAAGCCCATATTGTTCGGCAATAGGTATAAATTCATTGGGTGCGATCAGCCCTTTACTGGGATGATTCCATCGAATAAGTGCCTCTGCTCCAATGACTTTACCCGAGGTGTTTACTTGCGGCTGAAAATAGGCACAAAATTCATCATTAGCTATTGCTCTAACAAGGTCAGTTTCGAGTTCAGCCTGCTTTTCTAGTAAGGTTTGTAATTCGGGATCATAGAAATTATAACTATTACCTTTTTTCATTTTTGCGCGATACATAGCGGTATCTGCAAACTTCAAAATGTTATCTACTAATGAGTTACCATTGTTAACTAGGCTAATACCTATGCTGCAACTGACCTGAAATGCTAATTCACCTAACTCAAATTTTTCATCGAATACGCTGTGTAATTTTTGAGCGACCTTTTCAGATTCTATAATGGCCTGCTCATTATTTTCACCGACATATTCCAATAAAATAATAAATTCATCGCCACCCACTCTAGCTAAAGTATCCGATGCCCTTATAGTGGCGCTAAGCCTTGTCGATAATTCGACTAAAATTTGATCTCCGGCGCTATGTCCTAGTGAGTCATTAATCCTTTTAAAGTTATCTATATCCAAAAATAATAAAGCGCCGGTCTTGCTTGAACGTTTTATTCTTTCAATACACATTGTCAATCTTTCGTTGAGCATTCGTCTATTAGGAAGGTTGGTTAATGGGTCAAAAAAGGCCAGTTTTTCAATCGCCTTTTCTGCCTCTTTACGCACCGTTATATCTCTAGCTATCCAGACGATATGCCTTTTATTAGGAAAGTTTGGCTGATAATGGTCAAGGGGGGCTGTTCTCCCCTCGAAAGTCATATTACCTTTTAGAACGTCAAGCTGATATTCAAAAATTTGCACTTCATTGGTGGCTAAGGTCTTTTCAATGACCGACATGATTGGCTGTGCATCTTTTTTAGGTAAGGCGTCATTTACATTTTTATTAATGAGTTTGTTAACTGAACCATATAACAATTCATCAGCTGAGCCATAAATATCAGTATATACGCCATCTTCACTCAATATTAAGGTTAAATCAGGCATAACCTGAGTAAAAGCTTGGAATTTTTGATTACTTTTTTGTAGATCCGCAATCAGTCGTTTGGCGTTAAGTGATTCAACATTTTTTTCTAAGGCGATGCTTGAAAAATGCACGAAGTAGTCGATTAACTCTAAATCTTTATCCGTTGGGGATTTAGAAGAGCTATGATAAATGGCAAGTGAACCAAGAGTTTTGGACTGTGTGGAAATAATGGCGGTTGACCAACACGATTTAAGACCATAGCTCAATGCGAGTGCTTTAAAGTCTTGCCATAACGGGGATATTGCGATGTCTTCAACAATGACTCGAGACTTTCTAAATGCTGCCGTCCCACAAGAGCCTACCTTTGGACCAATGCGTACGCCATTAATAGCCTGACAATACTTATCATCAATATTTGGCGCAGCGCAGTGAAAAAGTTGTTCGTCCTTTATCGATAATATTGAGCACCTCGCTGACTTGTCATCGAGAAGCTCTTCTATAGATAAACAAATATCATTTAGCACATCATTTAAAGGCCGACCTAAGGCAATTTTAGATAAGATATCTTGTTGATGAGATAATAGTTTTTTTAATCTAGCTATGTCCATATTTCACCAAGATTATTTATTACATTGCATGTTAATTTATAGCAAAACATTTTCAAGGTCAAAGCCATCCCCACCTTTTAGATAAGGTTTAATTAATTATCCGGCTTTTCACTGGCGTTTGGCAAATATCTAAAACGGGTGGTGGTTTTTTGTAGAAAAATGCATTTTCTCGTTTTTTCTGTTTTTCTATCATTTGACTAAAAGCGGGGTGCTCGGTATTTTTTACGGCTAATAAAATTTGTTGTTCTTTGGGCACATCACTCATCATTTTCATACTTGTCATGGTGGTATAATCTTTTTCAGCAACAGGCTTATCACCCTCAATAACCGATGTTCTAGTTATGGCTTGTACGTGGTTCATGCCATAAACCACACGACCAAAGATAGTCATAATTCGATCTAAATAGCGAGTGGCTTGACCATTAACAATATAAAAATGACTGGTGCCGGAGTCGGCGTCATTCCCCCTAGCCATTGCAATGACACCAGGGCAGTGCGTTAACCAAGCTTTTTTTTCACTCGGGTTATGAGCTAATGAAAATCCGTCTTTAAAACCTGTTTGTTCAGCGAATAAATCATTGTTTTGAATTTTAGTGAACTGCCAGTTTTCATCGGTAGTAAAGTCACCTTCCATGATTAATGTTGGTACTAACTTATCTTGACGACTGCCGTCTTCAGGACCTCCTTGCGCCACAAAACCGTCGATCACTCGATAGAACTTATTACCATCATAATGACCTGATTGGGTCAGTTTTATAAACTGTTCGACATGCTTAGGCGAAAACTGTGGTGCCAGTTCTATGACAACTTTTCCGTGTGGTAGTGTCAGTAATACGGTTCTTGCAACATCTAAAGCTCGCCATTCATCAGCTACTTTTGATGTTTGTGCAGCAGCGCTAAAAATAGTCAGTAATGTACTCATGGCTAAAATAAGTCTGATTTTCATGACGTTTCCTTAATCTTTATTGTTTACCCGCTACTATACAGTAAAAGAGTTGGCGCAAAACCATGCAATTGTTAATATAGCGCGATAGAAACCAACACTAATTTTGAGGTACTCAGTGAATAAAAGCTTTATGACTAATATTATCGCCTTGCTTGCTACTTTAGCGGGTTATTTTTTCGAGCAGTCTTTACTCTTTACCATAGGCTTATTTGCCTTGTCGGGGGCATTTACTAATTGGATTGCTATACATATGCTTTTTGAAAAAGTACCCTTTTTATATGGCTCTGGTGTTATTCCTGCGCGCTTTGAAGATTTTAAAAAAGCCATAAAAGAGCTGATGATGGAACAGTTTTTCACTGAAGAAAATATTGACCGATTTTTGTCGGGTGGTTCAGGTGGTTTAGTGTCTTTAGACTTAACACCCGTCATTGAAAAAATAGACTTGAATCCTGCTTTTGATGACTTAGTTGATGTTATTGAAAAGTCATCGTTTGGTGGCATGTTAGCGATGGTTGGTGGCAGCGAAGCATTACAGCCGTTACGAGAGCCGTTTATTGAAAAAATGAAAATCACCGTCGGTAAAATTTCACAAAGTGAAGAATTTAACAATATCCTCAAGGATGAGTTAGAGCAACCGAGTGTTATGGCGGATATGCGTGATAAAGTCAGTGAAATTATTGATCAAAGGTTAAATGAACTAACACCACAACTGGTCAAGGAAATTATCCAAGCGATGATCCGCAAACACTTAGGTTGGTTGGTTGTTTGGGGAGGTGTATTTGGTGGTATTATTGGCTTTATCGCCGCAGTTACTAATAATTTCTAAGATTTTATCAGCGATTATTTCGCAACAAACGCTGGATATAATTTGTTGCGAAACTTGTCATTACAGACAACAAGGTTATCCTTGTTATTCCTTAGTCCCTTTTGTGCTATTAGTTCCTGCAATTTTTTAGTTTAAACGCTTTAAATTTCACCTTATTGGGGCTATGCTTGCGCTTTAAACACAGGGATTTATTTCTCTTGTTGAGCGAAATCGCCCAATTAAGAACATCCCGTCATTGAATAAGGTAACCGGAGACATGTTTGGTAGCTTAAAGGCTTTGCCAGCCGATCCTATTTTAGGCTTGTTGGCTAAATATCGTGAAGATTCAAACCCACATAAAATTGATTTGGGTGTGGGCGTTTATAAAAATGAAGCAGGTCATACAGCGATTTTAGACTGTGTGAAAGCGGCGGAAAAATATCGTAACGATCACGAAGATACCAAAGTTTATATTGGTCCTACCGGCTCACCTGTATTCAATGAAGAGATGAGTAAATTAATTTTCGGTCACCATAAAGTGCTGCTTGAAAATAGAGCTCGCACGGTTTCTACTCCCGGTGGAACTGGGGCATTACGTGTTGCGGCTGAATTTATTAAGTCTTGTAAAGCTGGTGCCACTATTTGGGTGAGTAACCCAACATGGGCAAATCATACCGGTTTGTTTGAAGCCGCTGGTTTAACCGTTAAAACCTATCCGTATTACGACCACGAAAACAAAACGCTTGATTTTGATGGCATGTTAGCGGCATTAAAAGAAGTCAGCAGCGATGATGCTGTGTTGTTACATGCGTGTTGTCATAATCCCAGTGGTATGGATTTAAACAATGAGCAGTGGCAACAAGTTGTTGAAGTGGCTAAAGACATTGGTTTTTTACCCCTTATCGATATGGCATACCAAGGTTTTGGTGTTGGTTTAGACGAAGATGCCTATGGTTTGCGTTTAATGGCCGAACACGCGAAAGAAATGATTGTTTGTAGTTCATGTTCGAAAAACTTTGGTTTATACCGCGAACGTATTGGCGCTTGTACTATTATTGGCGAAACATCTGCCGCAGTTGATGTTGCACAGTCCGTATTACTTTATGTGATCCGTGTTATTTATTCTATGCCTCCAGCACATGGTGCCGCATTGGTTGAAACAATCTTAAGTTCTGATGAACTACGTACCCAGTGGCATGTAGAATTAAAAGAAATGCGAGACCGTATTAATGGTAACCGTCAACTATTGGTTGATAAGTTAGTCGAAAACGGTGTGACTCGTGACTTCAGCTTTATTACCCGTCAAATGGGGATGTTTTCATTCTTAGGTATAACCCCTGAGCAAGTGCAACAGTTACAAGATGAATATAGTATTTATATGGTCGGTTCAAGCCGTATGAGTATTGCGGGTATTGCGAATAGTAATGTTGATTACTTAGCAAAATCTATCGCGAAAGTTCTATAGGCGCTAAGATTCGTTAACAGCTTTAGAGCTTAAGAAAGAGTTAAAGCCAAAACATCTCGGTGTTTTGGCTTTATTGTTTTTGGTTAACTAGCCAATTGATAATGTGAGTAAGCGGCTATCTTTAGAGGTAAAAATTTCCATCCTCATTAAGTGATATTTTTTCAACCCGAGTGACCGCATTGATGTTTAATGGACCATATATATGAGGATATAAGCCACCGCTTGCAGGTTCCCATTTTATTTCTGGTATAACTAACTCTTTATCAACAATCAAAATAAGTGGCTGCTCTTTGTCTTTATAATATTTATTGGCAAGACGGTTTAACTGACTTTTTGGCGTCGCATGAATAAAACCTTCGCTGGTTAGCGAATCACGCGTTAGCTTACCTGCACTTAGTGCTTGTTGATATTCAGCATTTGATGAGAGTAAATAGATAGACGGATCATTTAGCCCTGCATACATGCGAATAAAAGTATTCGTTAGTATTTGTTGCTCATCTTTCTGGTAAAGGTAGTCAACACGAAATATCCCTTTAATATTGTTATTTTCAATAGCCTGACTTACAACGCTTATTTCTGCTCGAGCAGTCCAGTCAGTACCTGTTAACCATAGAGGAACATTGTCAGCAAGATGCTGATGGCCCTTTCTCTCAAAGGGATAGGTTTTTCCACGTACTAACTCTGCGTAATTATCTGAACGGAGAATTGAATTATTTGCTATTTTAAAGCCCATGGGTTTTCCTGTATTAAATTGTTGTTAGCGATAAAGCTATTAATTGTCTATGTTACCGATAAGTGCACATGCTTTAAATGGTAAACAACAAAGAATATATTTGTTGTCTTATCGCTATTACCAATCAATATGTATTTTGCTGAGTTTTGAATGGTAACGTCTAGATGTAAAATTATGCTACATTAACGGCGTAAATTTTTAGGGAAATAAAAAATGACTGAACAAACCAATTTCAAACATATGCAACTGGCCACCTTACACGAGAGTTTAACTGATAAAACTCATGTCATTGTTGATATTCGTGACGCGGCTTCTTTTCAAGCAAATCATATTCCTGGTGCTATTCATTTGAGTAATGAAAACTTTGCCGACTTCATTCGTGAAGCCGACTTAGATGCCCCCGTTGTTGTTTGCTGTTATCACGGTATTTCTAGCCAACAAGCTGCACAGTTTCTTATTAGCCAAGACTTCAGTGATGTTTATTCACTCGATGGCGGCTTTACTGATTGGCAATTACGTTTTCCACAAGATATAGAACACTAAATAGTTGAGCATAATGTCGGAATATAATTCAGCAAATGAGCTAAGTCCCTTAGTACAAGTTAAACAACATAACATTGCCTTGTTGTTTGCGAATTATTTAACCAGTTTAGATATCGATGCTAAAGTGCAAAAGGATGACAGCGACTATGTTATTTATTGTGCAAGCCATAAAATAGCTCAAGCAAAAGAAATTTTTGCTGAATTTATTGCCGACCCTTACCAAGAAAAATATCAACAAGCTGCATGGCAAAGTGGACAAGTTTCACAAGTTCAAGACAACTCTCCGTCATTAATAACAAGCTTTAAACAGCAGTTTTTGGCTCATGCCGGTGTGGTAACCTTAACTGTTTTTGCTTTGTGCTGGTTAGTTTTTATCGCGAGCTTGTTGGGTTTCGCTCGACCTACTTTTGAATTATTACATTTCTATCCTAAGTTAACGATGGAGGCCTTTTTTGATTATCCATTACGTCTTTTAGGGCCCGCCCTGTTTCATTTTTCATGGTTACATATTGTCTTTAATACTATGTGGTGGTGGCAATTAGGTGGCAGTGTTGAACGTACTTTAGGGAAGGGGGCGTTAATTAATTTATTTTTGATCACCGCACTGCTCTCTAATCTCGGGCAGTTTATGGTTTCAGGTCCTAACTTTGGCGGCCTGTCTGGTGTGGTTTATGGCTTAGTGGGTTATGTTTGGTGGTATGGCTGGCTAGCACCTGAAAAAGGTTTAATGATCTCTAAGCCCATTATTGGCTTTTTACTGTTTTGGCTTTTACTGGGCTATGCCGATGTTTTACCGGTTAATATGGCAAATACAGCGCACTTATTAGGATTAGTAAGTGGCTGTTTGTTAGCAGCAGTCAACGTGTTATTGATGAAAAGGCATTAGTTCTGTATCAACAGGGCTAGGCTAATGTTTTGCCGGTTAATATGATGGCAAATACTGCGCGCTCATTCGGATTAGGCTTAGTAAGTGGCTGTTTGTTAGCAGCAGTCAAGGTGTTATTGATGAAAAGGCATTAGTTTTGTATTAACAGGGCTAGGCTAATGTTTTGCCGGTTAATATGATGGCAAATACTGCGCGCTCATTCGGATTAGGCTTAGTAAGTGGCTGTTTGTTAGCAGCAGTCAATGTGTTATTGATGAAAAGGCATTAGTTTTGTATTAACAGGGCTAGGCTAATGTTTTGCCGGTTAATATGATGGCAAATACTGCGCGCTCATTCGGATTAGGATTAGTCAGCGGTTGTTTGTTAGCGGCAGTCAACGTGTTATTGATGAAAAGGCATTAGGTCTGTATCAACAGGGCTAGGCTAATGTTTTGCCGGTTAATATGATGGCAAATACTGCGCGCTCATTCGGATTAGGATTAGTAAGTGGCTGTTTGTTAGCGGCAGTCAACGTGTTATTGATGAAAAGGCATTAGGTCTTTATTAAAAAACCGTAGGTTGAGTTTTACCGACCTACGGGGATCTTTTAATATACTGTTAGTTGTCTAGCCACTGGGTAAATAATAATTTTTTAATTAGCGGCTGACCTGTTTCTTGTGTCAAAAGACTCTTCACTTTTTCTTCACATAAACGCTGGATTTCGTGGCGACCATTAATCGATTTTACTTTTGCTTCAGGTTGCTGACCAATAATAGCAATAATAGCATCGCGCAATAACGGTGCATGATGCTCAACCGTTTCATAATTTGCCGAATCTTCAATCATCAATTCAACGGTGAGACGAACATAGCCTAGTTTCTTTTTTACCGCTACATAGTTAGTGATAATAGCGGGTTCAAAACCAAAGTAAGCATAGTCCGCCGCTTTTACTGAAGATAAAGGAAAAGAGAACGACAATAATGTCGCTAATATTAATAAGGTATTTTTCATTTTGCCGCTCTATTTAACTGGAGAATTGAAAAGACTATCGACTATATTACAATGAATCATTAGCTTTTATTAGCAAATTTGTTCGCTTTATTTATTTTTATAACGCTAAGCGCTAAAACCCCCTCAAGGATAACCCGTTTGATAGGCTAACTTATTTCGTGTGGCCTATTGATGCGAGCTCTTCTACCTTTGAAATCACCACTTGAATTTGGTCGGCAAGGTGTACCAAATTACCAGCGGCATAAATTAAACAATACTGATATGATATGCAGGTTATTGTCTAATAAAATAGTTATTAATTAGTTGTTATGACCCAGTCGCATCCATTATTTCCCATTACTATCGATACAGCATGGCAGTCTCCTTTAGGAGTATCGCTTAATGAAACGCTATTAAGTTGGTTACTCGACCCAAGCTCGTTGACTGCTCGATTAAGTCAATGTTGCCAACATTTTCGTGTTGAAGTATTAGGGCAAAAAATTCAGCCTTGCACAAGAGAAGAAGCAACGGCAGACATTAATGCAGGTGAACAAGTGTTAGTGCGTGAGGTGATATTATATTGCGACAATGTGCCACAAGTCTTTGCCCGCAGCTTACTGCCTTTAAAAAGCTTAACCGGTGAAGAGCAGCAGTTAGCACACTTAGGTAACCAATCGTTAGGACAGGTGCTGTTTAGCAAAAAAGAGTTAACCCGTAAATGCATTGAAATCTCGTCTTTTTCTCCAATATCTACCGTATCAGCATTAGCACAACATCTTAAATTACCAGTTAAAACCGAGCTCTGGGGACGCCGTTCAACGTTTATGCTGCATGATAAACCTTTATTAGTTGCTGAAATATTTTTACCGAATGCCTTCGCTTATCAAACTAATCAAACTAATCAAACTGATCAATTATGATAAATAAAAAAGAAATAAAAAATCTTCAGGAAAATACATGACAAATTCTTTTGCAGATAAGTGGCAAGGCATTGTAAAAATTACTCGCGCCGACAAGCCGATCGGTACCTACTTACTATTATGGCCAACATATTGGGCATTATGGATAGCCGGCGATGGTTTTCCACCCTTACATTGGCTAGCTGTATTTACCTTAGGTGTTTTTGTTATGCGCAGCGCAGGTTGTGTTATTAATGACTGGGCAGATCGTAAAGTAGACGGACAAGTAAAACGTACCCAGCATAGGCCATTAGTTACTGGCATATTAACGCCAAACGATGCGTTATCGTTATTTGGTTTGTTGATTGGCATCGCGCTCGGCTTAGTTTTAACCTTAAGTTGGTTCACCATTCAATTGTCAGTGGTTGCGGTGTTACTGGCAGCAAGTTACCCTTTTATGAAACGTTATACCCAGTTACCCCAAGTGGTATTAGGTGCAGCGTTTAGCTGGGGGATGATTATGGCGTTTGCCGAAGGTATGGGTGAAATCCCCACAGTTGCTTGGCTACTTTTTAGCGCTAACTTATTATGGACGGTAGCTTACGATACTATGTATGCGATGGTTGACCGCGACGACGATTTAAAAATTGGCATAAAATCAACGGCCATTCTATTTGGTCGCCATGACAAACGTATTATTCTATTTCTTCAACTGGCTACACTAGCTTTGTTAATGAGCGTGGGTGAAATGCTCGCATTTGGTTGGCCTTATCAACTGAGTCTTGTTATTGCGGCCGGATTTTTTTGTTATCAACAAATTTTAATTGTCGATAGAGAGCGTGATAAATGCTTTCAAGCTTTTTTGAATAATCATTTTGTAGGTTTAGTGATTTTTATTGGCATATCAATAGAGTACCTCTAGTTACTACGGGTCCGATAATCATGAGATCCAACATTATGCTTGTGGTGCGTCATCCTGATAATCGTTCAGGATGACGATGTAGCCCGTTTTATTCGTGCAAGAGTTAACGAATAATACTCTGTAAAACTTCAATATCTATCAGTTGAGTGACCGACGACTTCAACAAACCTAAAGTACTGCTGTCAACGAGCTGGTCGTTTTCATCTTTATTAATATAGCCTTGCTCAATCATGGCTTTAATTAAAATTCCCTGGGCTTTTTTATCAATAAACTCAGGAGCATTAATATCATTTAATACCGATAAGCGCTTAGCAATAGCAACAACTTTGTCTTCAAGGTCATTTTTACTAATGGGTGATAAACGATGTGTTAATGAACAGATAATGGTAAAACGTTGTACGGTTTCATTAATACATTCGCCGATTAAACGAATATTACTGGTCAGTTCAACGTCATTTACCACGCTTAAAAAGCCACTTTTACTTTTTTGAATAAGACCTTCGGCCATTAAAAATTTTATTATTTGCTCTGTTTGTTCCACAACATCACTTTCGCTTTGCCATAAAAATAAATCAATTTTCACTAAACTGATGATCCGTTGCACCTGTTCTAATAAAGTGTCGATATCTATTTTGCTATGGCGTTCCAATATCCGGCAAATGAGCGCAGGTAATATATAGCTATGTAAAATATTATTACGGTAATAACGCATTTCTAAAATGGCTGTTTCAGATAATGAAATAATGTCGCCGTAACTGTCTTGATTTACGGTGACTTTATTAAGAGAGATAACCTCTTCAAGCAGTTGCTGGCCATCTTCACAGGGGATGGTCAACTGCTGACTATAAGGCGCATTGCGCTGTAAGTTTAAAAATAAATCAAGCTGGCTTATTAATTCTGTTTTAGCGAGTGCTTTATTATTACAAGCATGCAGAATAAGTGCGACTAAAGCCGTACCATTAATGGCGGCGCTTTTATTGATATGCGTCATTACTTGATCAGCCAGAATATTAACACTTGGTGTCAACCATGTTGGCTTTTGTGGATCAATAGGGTCGATATCGTCTTTCCAGCTAGGGACCTGTTTATTTAAGAACTGGTTAATATTGATAGGTTCACCAAAATTAACGTAACCTTTTCCATAATTTCGTAAATTTTTAATCGCTTTAATAACACCAAAGATAGATTCATTTTTCTTCTGGCTACCACTTAATTCTTTATGATAGGTGCCGACTTCCATAACATGCTCGTAACCTAAATAAACTGGCACTAAGGTTAATGGACGATCAATGCCACGAAGCAAGCTTTGTATCGTCATGGCAAGCATACCCGTTTTAGGGGGTAGTAAACGGCCAGTTCTACTGCGCCCGCCTTCAGAATAATATTTTACTGAGTAGCCACGTTCAAATAATAAGCCTAAATACTCGCGAAAAATGGTGGAATATAAGCGATTGCCTTTAAAGCTACGACGAATAAAAAACGCACCGGCTTTGCGGAAGATAGGGCCTGCTGGCCAAAAATTTAAATTAATACCAGCGGCTATTCTAGGAGTCACTAAGCCTTCTTGGAAAATGACATAGGTAAGTAGTAAATAGTCCATGTGGCTTCGGTGACAAGGCACATAAATAATTTCATGGCCTTCTTGAGCGAGATCTCGCAGCACTTTTGCATTATTGATGTTTATACCGCTGTATAAGCGACTCCACAGCCAAGTTAAAATACGTGCGCCTAAGCGAACCATAGAGTCACGGTAATCACCGGCAATTTCATCCATGATGGCGAGGGCTTGTTTTTTCACTTGCTCTTCACTAATCGCTTTGCTTTTGGCTTCGTCGCTGATTAAGCGTTTTATCGATGGATTAGCAAGCAGTGTCGCAAACATTTGTTGACGGTGCATTAACCTTGGGCCCGTTACTGCAATCGTTTGGCGGTAAAAGTGAAAACGAGCAATACGCATTAATTTTTGTGCACTTGCTTGCGTAGTACCATGCCTGTCTGCCATAAGACGAAAAGAAATCGCTTCACTAAATCGGACAATAGAATTACGCCCTAAAAATAATACAATGAAAAACTTACGTAACCACGAAGGTGATTCTTGATCCGCTAAAACAGTCCCTATATTGGCATTATTATGTTCTTTGGTTGGTGTTCTGCCCCAAATAACATGAGCAGGTATGAGCTGAGCATCTAATTTTTCGTCGATGCTGTGCTGCTTTAATAATTCGAAGCCTTGGGTAATCGCTTCGGTATGACCTGCTTTTCGCCAACGAAAAAGCGGTGTAGGTTTTTCTAAGCACAATAAACGTGAAAAACTTTGTCCATTAACAGTTACCAGGCTTAGTGGATCGGGTAATTTTAAATTTTTACAGGCCTTTCGTAGGGCAAGTAGATCACTGGCAGATTGATGACGAATAACATAAAACTGTGGCTGTTCAAGTTTTACTTCTTCTGACTCTAAATAGTTGTCAGGAACAATTTTACTGCGAACAAGCAATTTTATCGGGAAACGTAATAAGAAATAGAATAATGAACGTATGGCTGACATCGAATTTTCTCTGAATTATTATACTTTTAGACATGTTTTTAATAGTAGCTTTATTGTAGCATGTTGCCTATGGTTTTTGGTAATGGTGGCCATCACCAACACCCTTCCTTTATCATCGAGTAATAAATGACAAGCCAACTGAACAAAATAGCTATATTTGTAGATGTACAAAATATTTACTATACCACCCGTGATAGCTTTCAAAGGCAGTTTAACTACCGAAAGTTTTGGCAACAAATTAGTGAGCAGGGCGATATTGTTATCGCCAATGCCTATGCCATTCAACGCAGTGACGATGCTCAACATAAATTTCAAAAAGCGTTAAAACATATTGGATTTGAGGTAAAGCTTAAGCCGTTTATTCAACGTCGAGATGGCTCTGCCAAAGGTGACTGGGACGTCGGTATTACCATTGATGTCATGGAAAGTGCCGGCGATGTTGATACCGTTATATTACTATCTGGCGATGGCGACTTTGATTTACTACTTCGCAAAGTTAAAGAGCGTTATGGAGTAACTACACATGTTTATGGTGTATCAGCTTTAACCGCTAACTCATTAATTAACGCGGCGGATGATTATTTTCCGATTGATGACTGGTTACTAATGTAACTTTGCTTGTCGAAATAACAGTCAGCCTGTGGTCGCCAATGATTAATGGCCATATCTTAATGATTGCTAATGTTGCCATATACCCTTGATCGCCAGTGAACAAAAATCATCCGCTTTTTATTAAATATGTGCGATAGTAGCAGTATCATACAGATGAAATAAAATGATTAGGCAATGAAAATTCTGATATTACTGATGCTTTCTTTACTTGCATCAGCCTGTAGTCAACAAGACGTCTATAATTCTGCAGCGGTTAGCAAAAGCAGTTACAGTAAATCAGCGATAGCAACCACAGCACTTTCAGATGATGGTAAGTTAACGGCGATTATTAATGGTAATGGAGTCTGTCTTTGGCAAAACAGTCAGCAATCAATATTACCTAAATGCCTTCCCGCGGATCATGCACAACATATTGAAATCGCTTATATCAGTAATAACAATCAGTTCTTATATCTTTCTAATCGTGTGTCTGTAAAGCAATATACTCTTGATAATCTTGAAATAGTCGGTGAGTGGCAAGTCGCAGATAATATAATTAATGATATGTCAGTATCTAAAAATGGTCAGTTACTGTTATTAGGATTTCGTAGCGGTAAAGCCAGTATTATTGATACCAAAGCGAATAAGGTCACTACTTTTCAAAAACATCGTTTAGATATAAACGCGGTGAGTCTGTCTGAAAACGGTCAAATTGCTTTTACCGGCTCAAGCGATAAAGTGGCCCAGTTATGGAATACTTCAACGGGTAAAACCCTGTTTGAATTTAGTCATGCCAGTCGAGTTAATCATGTTGATATCAGTAGCGACGGTTTGGTTGGCTTTAGCATTGACGCGGTTAAAGATCGCAAGTTTTGGAACCTACAAACAGGCCAGCTCATTGCTGAATTAGATACTTATTTAAAATTTATGGAAGTGAATGACTCTGTTTTTTCTGCCGACAAACAACTATTTTTAACTGGCTCACCCAGGCAAGTATTACAGTTATGGCGAGTGGCTGATGGCGCATTACTTGCCCAGTGGCAATCAGTCATGGAAAATGGCCGAGCATCGGTATTAAGTGTCGCAATGAATGATGGGGATAGCGAAACCATCAAAGATGCCAAAACGATCAAGTTTATTAATGCCAGTAATAGTGATGGCGTTTTAGAGCTGTGGCATTTTCCTGTTTATTAATTTTATAACCTTTTAGGTTAGAGGTACTACTTTGTTTAAGCCAATTCCAACAACATCTTTTGATCTGTTACCACTGCCTATTATGGTTGTTGAGCTTAATAAAGAAGCGCTAAATCATACTATTGTTTATTTGAACCAAAGCTTTACTAACATCATTGGTTGGGATTTAACCGATATACCGGATAAAAATCACTGGTGGCAAAAAGCCTATCCAGATCCCCATTATCAGAAGGTCGTTGAAAGCTTATGGGAACTGAGTATGGAATCAATAGATGCTGAAAAAGATAGCTTTGTTACGGTGACAGTGAATATTCAGACCAAGGCCCATGGCGTTAAGCGATTTAAAGTTTATACCGAATTGAAAAGCGCGCTAATGGACGGTTATTATGTGGTCGCATTTGAAGAAATTAATTAATCAAATGCATAAGTGAATTATTGAGTCTACTGATTGCCTAAATTAGCAACCGTCAGCAATAATATCGTACGCCGGACCTATTGCTGCAGATTGCGCTTGGGTATATCTAAAATAGCAATTATCGTCACTGACTTTATTGTTGCCATTGACATCGTAACCAATAAAGACGAAGTTTGCGCCTTGCTCTTCGAAAACCTTGCCCCCCGAGAGCTTAAACTCCTCAGAAACATCAATCTGCTTGTAAATTTCATGATTATCAATGTAAGAGTGCAACAGCCTTAAATCAACGCCATTAAGATCAATAACGCCATTACGGTCTATATCTATATCAATTAAATCCGCGCGGCTAGGAACTGGAAATGTAGAATAGCTTGGCATCTTCGATTTTAAAAAGATTAAATTATTAGCGGCTTTTACGCTGACACTAAACTGGGTTAAAACGGCTATTTTTGCGTCTTTTGATATGCTGATAAATTTAGGTAATGCGGTGGCAGATAATATGCCCAATATCACGATGACAACGACCAGTTCAATTAAAGTAAAACCTTTATTACGATTACGACTACGACTCATCGACTGCACACACATAAATTATATTTTGTTGTTTAACGTTACTTGTATAAACGTTAAGTGGTATTAAAGAGTTTGCACTTTAACAATATAGCAACATAAAATAAACTATTTTAGCTATTTGTTATAAATGTTGTCATCAAAATATGGTGATACCGTTATAGTAAAATCAGAGTGGGTTGTCGTTGTTCGTTGATAATAAATAGTAAAATAATCAATTTATTACTTTACTAGCAAGAAGATTAACGAATAAAGCCATAAGCTAATGATATATTTCACCTAAATAAAATGTCTTTTTGGGAATTTTAAAAAAATGTACGTCGCCACTATTTTCATGATGAACCCCTATAGAACCATCGTATTCATTGATAATTTTTTGGCAAAGTAATTGATTTAAAATAGGTGTTTGTATTAGACCTTCAGGGGACTTTTCTATTCCTACAGATGACAGCGGATTGGCTTTATCTAAAGGTGAGGCGTCTTCTACTTCAAAAACAATATCCTCATTTTTTGTATAAAGTCGAATTTTAAGTTCACCACCGTTTTGTGACCGCATCACGGCATCATGAGTCAATTGATTGATAACTTGACCAATTTTTTCAGGAACACATAAGTTTTTAATGTCGTCATCAATCGATTTTTTGACAATAATATTACGCAATTTATCTCTGCTTGATTCAAGGTATAGTTGTGTTGCTATCATTGATTGCAACGAAGATGACTTTAAAGCAGAGCTTTGCATATAGTTAGAAATGGCAAAATAATTTAAAAAACTGTCAAAAGTACGGGTTAATTTTTCTTTGGATAACTGGCTAAGTTCTTTAAAATTTTGGTATTGTGCCTTACTGACTTTTCCCTCTAATAAACAATCGTTCACCGTTGTTAACACGTAAATAGGGTCAGAAATTTCTTTAGTCATATTATTAATGATTTTTTTATAGTCGTTGAGAGTACATTGATCTTTATTCATTTTATGCGCATTAAAGATCAGTCTTCTAAGCGTTAAGATAAAGAGTTCATTATCGATTGGCTTAATAAAAACATTATCAGCACCATTGGCTAAAAATTTAATCGCACCATTTCTATTACCGGTTAAGCCAATAAAAATAAAAGATCGATCTACAAAAGTTTCCTTTATTTCTTGCATTAATTCACAGCCATTTTTAGAGGGCATTTCATAATCAAGAATCAGAATATTAATTGTGGGTGTTAATCTTAAACGCTCTATTACTTGCTCGCTATTAAGCTCAGTGTCGTTATGAATAAACTCACTACTCAAAATATTGGCAACAATACGGCTATCAACTCTTGAGTCATCCACAACCAGTGCGTGTTGAAAACGATAAATATCGTGTTGTCTAATAAAACCGTAAATAAGAGAGCTTAATTCGCTATCATTTTCATTGACCACCATATCAATGTAATGTTCTTTAGCGGTTCTTTCCATTTCAAAATTAAGAAAACGGGTTATCAATAAAGTGGGTACATTTTGTTTTAATTTAAGTCTGCTAATACTTTCTTCATCAATTTTTTCAATATAAAGAATGAGATAATCAGTGTGTGTTATAGCAACTTTTAGAGGTTGGGTTAGGTCATCAGCTATGAATGATTCAACATGTCCTAAATTTTCGCCCTGTAATACGGGAAGCAAACTTTTAGAGACCTGATCGGGTAGGTTTACTAGGAAAATATTTGAATTCATCATAACTGCTCCTTGTCTTAAATAAAGCGCTTTGGTAGATAAAAGAACAATAAGCGCTCATTAACTATACTCTTTATTTCTATTTTGAACAGTAGCTAATGTAATTTTTATGGAACCAACCAACCTCATTTTACAATATAGTTAATGATGAGTAATCACCAGGTTATTTATAAATATCCCTTTAGTTAAAAATAATTTAACCCCTTTTACTTTTTCCAAACGTTTTACCTGTATAAGTCGCAATTTAGCGCTTATATCTGTTTTTTGTTTGTTAAATAAAGGAATTACTATGGCTAAATTATTATCTTATATCAGCTTGGCAGTTATTATTACTTTTAGTTTATTTGCTTTTATGGCGTATTTAATCAGTAGCGACAGTGTAAATATTACCAAGCCATTAACCGATGTTATTGTTGAAGTGGCACAATTACCTGAAGATTCAAAAGTTATTGAAATCGATAAGGTAAAGCTTGAACCACCAGCACCACCAGAGCCTATGCCAAGAAATGTTGTGACGATTGATGTTGCAAGTGACACGCACAATTTATCCTACCAATCAGCTCCAATCTCAATGACGGGAGGTAGTACTGGCTTTAAGCAATACCAAGGGATGAATAATAATGAGGCTCGCCCCATCGTGCGTGTTAATCCTAAATACCCAATAGAAGCCATGAGAAAAGGAACTGAAGGCTGGGTGCAATTAGCTTTTGATATTAATGAAGTCGGTAAAGTTGTTAATATCTCAGTGATTGACGCTCAGCCAAAACGTATTTTTGATAAAGCGGCTAGACATGCTTTAAGAAAATGGAAATATCAGGCAAAATCGGTTGATGGAGCAGCGGTCTATCAAAAAGGTCGTACCGTACAATTAGATTTTTCTATGGACCAACAAAGTTAGGATGCGCCTTTGAAGTTACCTTCTATGGTTAAGGGTTGGTTTAATCCAACTATCAGCCCTGAAATATTAATAACGCGTTATATTGCCACCAGCAAAGATAAATATTTTACTTTGCTGGTTAAGCAATTTAATCAGCCAATTTATCATTATCTATTGAGCCAATCTGATAAAGAAACCGCTGAAGATATTATTCAGTCGATGTGGTTAAAGGTGATGAACATTAAGGCGAGCCATCCAGTACACAGCAATGTTAAAAGCTGGTTGTTTACCATTGCTAGAAATACCTTAATTGATGAATTAAGAAGGCAAAACCGTTGGCAAACACAATCCCTTGATGAGCAGGGTGCGGCCACAGATATACAACTATTGTCGCAGACCAATAATCACTCACTGGAGCAACAATTTGAGTATATTGATAGATTAGCCCTTTTTAATCGAGCAATTACCTTATTGCCTTTTTACCAGCGAGAAGCTTTTATTTTTCAACAAGAAGGTTTTTCACTTGAACAAATTGCCGAATTAACCGGTGAAAGCTTTGAAACGATTAAAAGCCGTTTGCGTTATGCCAGAACTTATATTAAAAATTTATTGGAAGATAAATCATGAAACACCCATCCTGTGACGAAGAGATCGCCTCACTTTATCAACAAAGAAAGCAACAAGTCATTGCACCAGAAATTCATTTGTCAGCTTTGCAAAAAAGTAAAAAATCGCGATATACGCTGATGCAGTTATTGAGCCTATTATTTTTAGGAGCTGTGGCTTCATTTAGTATTTTAGCCGTGATAAGTCATTTTTCTAAGCAAGCGAACCTCCAAACAGCGCCAAAATCGCCAATAGAGCTGAGTGTCGTTGAATATCAAGAAATAACCCCAGAAGATGAATTTATTGCGGTTGTTATACCGCCATTAGCACCGAAACAACCTTATGTTGTTCCTGCTCAGTCTGAGAATGAAATTGCTCTGGGAGCTAATAATCGACCGGAGACGTTAATTGTTTCACTGCCTATTGATGTTGTCACTGTTTCAGTGACCGCCGATATTAAACCACCCACGTTATCTTTGGTGCCACTCTATCAAGAGCAACCAAAATATTCGGTTGACGCAATTAGAGCCCAACAATCAGGTACCGTAAAGCTGGCTTATAGTATTTCGCCACAAGGTGAAGTTTTAAATATTAGCACTGTCGAGTCGAGTGTTAATCGCGAGCTTAATATCTCTGCTAGAAAAGCGTTATCAAAATGGCGTTATCGTCGAGGAATATACAGTGAAGAGGGCTATGAAATTATTTTTGATTTCACGCTGAAATAAATAAATAATTTATTTAAATTAATTTGAACTTATCAGGCAATAGGGGCTCTTATTATACGAGAGTTTATTTCCCTTAGTGTTTATGTTTTTATAAAGCGTTTCTTGGTTTCAAGAAACGCCTTTTTTTTGCCTTTTTTTCAGTGCTATTACTTATTTTCCAAACGATTGTAATCTAATAAACCAAACTCAATACCTTGATCATTGTTTAGTTGCTGATGTAGTTTGTCGGAAAACGTCCAAAAGTCTGTATTGGTACGTCTGACCGCATAACGACTTTTCAAATTAAAGTAATCATCTTTTGTTTTCATATTTTCTATTGCAACAATAAATTCAGCCACTTCTTGCTGACTAATATTAAAAAACGCTTTCGGGTAAGTCCCTATGGCGCCTCTGGCTACGGTGAGCGTATCTTCTGCTTGTAGCCGACGCTTTTTCTCTGCAAACAAATGCGCTACATTACTATGGGCAGAATTTCTTAACAGGGTAAATACCTGACTTGTGTTGCTATCATTTACGACAACAAAGCTGACTTCTGGTAGTAAAGAAACACTTTCACCAGTTAAATTTTCCAGGCGTTTGAATTTATAGTCATTAATTGACGACGTTAATTGATGACTATTATTGTGTGTTGTTGCGGTATGCTCTTTGAGTAGTTGGTATAACTCTGCTTGGGGTTGGTCAGTTTGGTATTCAATCCCCGAATCGGGCAAATCAGCGAAGTTAGCTAAAAAATTATAGTCATTAACATCCGAACTTGTCTCGCGATACCATAGGTCGTGGGTCTCTTTTCGAACTTTCTGGGGCAATAACATTAAAAAAGCTGATTCACCCTCCATACGTAAAAAGTCCATATATAAACGGGTTTTTAATTGATGAGCAACATCGCCATAAACATCAAATCCAGCAACTAATAAGTAATGAATGCGCTCAAGTAGTGGGTAACCAATCACCCAGGCAGACTTGGGTGGCTTGCCAACAAAACCTTTAACCACTGAAGCACTGTCAAAATGCCGGAAAATAGTCAGTGCAGCGTTAGGATTATTTTCACCACTCCAAATTAAATCAAGGTCAATATTGCCAGCTCGCAGATCAAGGCTTTCAATAAAGGCTTTTTTCGCTGCGACATATTCTTTTTGTCGACTGGCATATTCGCGCCAATCTAGAATCGATAATACGCTGCTGCTGGTTGCTGCTGGAAATTGTAAGAGTTTGCTGTGTTCAACTAAAAACTTGTTAATACCAAACATATCAATATTCTCTGGGTTCTCAAAAGCCACCCAGAATTGATCTTCAATAACATTCAGGGCAATTTGACCTCGGCAAACCGGTCCTTTAATGAAATTCATAATTGAAAATTGCGCTTCATCAAGCAAAAAACGATAACGAGATTCAAGAGGCAATGCCTGAAAGGTAATAAAAGGGTTTGATGCATATTTTAGTTTATAGCCAGGGAGTTTCTCTACCGTGTAATCGGGGCTAAAAAACAGCGCTTTATAGCGAGTAAGTTTCGCTAAATCAAAACGGTAAGGCATATGACGTTTTGCTAAAACGGTGGCTTGTTTTTTCTGTAAACGGTAATAAACGCGCTCAACGTTAGGGTCTTCAAATGGGCGACGAGTGGTAATAATTTGCACCGCTTGTGTGGGTGGTGTTTTTGAACGAACGATATTAAAAAAGCTTTGCTGGCTAGCGTCAAAATATAAATTGGCTAAATATAAGTGTTCGTAAAGATATCGGCCAACGAGCTGTTCTTTTTTAGAGTCGCCATTTAAAAAAGTCTCCCATTTTTCAACCATAACAAGCTCAGTCGCACTTGGTGCAGTAGGCGCAGGCATTTTTGCACCTTCAGCTAACCATAGCGTTAACTGTTGGTATTCATCATCAGGTAAATTAGGTAAAGCGTAAGGCATGCCACCTAAAGGGTTATTTTCTTGATAATGTTTGAATTCATCTATGGTGGGGCATTCTTGCTGGCGGTTTAGACTAACATCAAATGCTTTCGATAAAATCACCTCGTCAGGTAAGGGATTATTACGCTTTAGCTGTAGCATTTGATACATCAAGCTGCTGGCTAAGTTGGCTTGTGGTGATTGCTGGCGTTCATTTAAAACAGGATAAAACTCTTCATTACGCCATTGGTCAATTGTTTTAGGATTACCTTGGATATTAGTTACCGGGATCGCTTGTAAACGGGCACCATCATAAACAACAGTTTTATTGGCGCCTCGTTCAATACCGGCAATAGATTCCATTTTTAATTGGCAAGGTGCATCGTAACAGCCATGACAAACAATACAGCGATTTTCTAAAATTGGTCGCACTTGATTATGAAACAGCTCGCTTTGTTGTGGCGTTATAGTCGTAACATTGCTGCGATGAATTGGGTTTGAAAAGCCGTAACGGTCATCAAGCTCAATATAAGTCATCGTTGCACAACCTGAAATAAAGATGAAAAGTAGTAATAATTTAAAAAAACGCATTAAAATCCTAAAGCATAAAACGTGCAGGCAATCGCTGCTTAAGCTAACAATTTTAATATAAATAGCCGATAAGGTTAAGTGCTTTTTTATTAGGGCATTTTTATGCATTAACAAAGCACGATGAATAATGCGCTATTTGTAGCCGTGTTATTTATGAGGAGGTGAACCCTATCTGTGGTTTATATCGGTAATAATAATCAGATAATTACTGGGTTTGGGATAAAGCGGCCCATTTATCTATATTGCTTGTTTTTTAGATGATAATAATCACAACTTATTGATAGAATCTATAACGATTGCCAAGACTCAAGGCGAATGTAGTGTCTTATAAAAACAAACCAAAGGGTGGATTATATGTATTTAGGTCAGTGCTTGTGTGGCACGATAAACCTTAAAATTAGTGGGGCAATAAGTGATATCATTCACTGTCATTGTTCATTATGTCGAAAGAATAGCGGGACGGCTTTTGCTACCAACGGTTTTATTAATACCGCTGATTTTGAGATCACTTCAGGTGAAGCGTTTTTAACAACCTTTGCCTTCAAGCCTGGTAGAAACCGTCACTTTTGCTCAAAATGTGGTTCGCCTGTTTTTAGTTCAAATGAGCAAGACCCAACAAGGCTGAGACTTCGTTTAGGTATAGTTGATTCTGATATTTCAGAAAGACCTATTTCGCATAACTTTGCTACCTCAAAAGCAAACTGGGAAGATCTTGATGAAAACCTTCCAAGATACGATGCTTTTGAACCTAGCCGAAAATAATCTCTATTTTGAAGGTTAAGTCCATCGCTAAATCATAATTGTGCAGTGTGATAAAATTTTCATATCACACTGCCTTCTCAATAATAACGTTTTAGCAATGATGTTGTATCCCAAATCACAACTTTTCCATCCGCGCCTGAACTGATCAACACTTTACTGTCAGACGATAGATTTACATTACTAACATCGTTTTTATGGCCATTAAGTCTTTGTATTACATTCCCTGTTTTAACATCCCAAATTCGAACGGTAATGTCATTTTCATCAGTCTCGTATGCCCATTGATATTGAAGAAATTCACTGAACATGCCTTTGTCGCGACCACCGCTTACTAAAAAGGAGTCATCATGACTAAATGTTAAGTCGTAGATAGAATATGAATCGTCTTCTAATGTATTGAGTACTTGCCAATTAGTGGTATCCCATATTTTTATCGTATAGTCATCGCCGCCGGAAGCTAGAAGCTTACCGTTGTGACTAAAGGCTAAATCTAAAACCGCTTGGTTATGTTCTTTTAATGCTCTTACATGCTCACCAGTGAACGCATTCCACACATTAATAATGTTATCTTCGCCACCGGTTAACAGAGATTTACTATCAGGAGTGAAGGCCACGCCCCATACATCGCCTTCGTGTGCAGATAAGGTTTTTGATTCACCAGACGTTAAGTTCCAAAGACGGGCGGTATCGTCAGCGCTTACACTGGCTAAGCTTTTTCCATCGGGGCTGAAGGCTAATTTAACGACCATGCCCTGATGACCAGAAAATGTATTAAGTAACGCTCCGCTGGAAACTTGCCAAATTCTTACGTTATTATCATAGCTGCCAGTAGCGAGGATTTTGCCGTCATGACTAAATTTAACGCTAGGCACTCCTTCTGGGTGTTTAAGCGATTGTAATACTTTGCCGGTATATCTATGCCAAATTTCAACGTTAGGTCCTGAACTTCCTGTGGCAATAAGTTCGTTATTTGGGTGTAAATCAGTTTTACAAATACTGTTTTTATGAACAACGCACTTGGTGTATTCTTTAACGCTTTGACTCGTTAAATCTTTAGCTGTGGTGTTGTTACTGCATCCAACTATCAGTGTTATTCCAACGATAAATATCGTTATTTTTTTTAAAGTTGTTGTCATAATTATTCTTAAGCTATTTCACTAAATTACTATCTAACCAACTCACCATATAACTGGCTAGTTGCGTATCACTGTCAAGTAAAGGGTAACCATGTGCAGACCCTTTATAAGCAATAAATTTACTATTCATGCTTTCAGACGCCGTAAATAATTTTTGCGCACTAAGGTAAGTGCCGGTATCTATTTCTGAAGCGATGATCAGAGTAGGTTTGTCCGCTAGCATCTTTTTATAGCGCGTAATGTTTTCATCAGACTGACCTGATGAGAAAAAACCAATGAGATTTACAGGATTATTTTCTGCTAAAATAATGGCTTGAGAGCCACCACAACTTGCGCCAACTACACCGACTATACCTTTGTCTGACATTTTACTTTTCAAATGAACATAAGCGAGTTGAACATCACTAGGCCAATGTTTAGACACCTTTTGCCAAGCGGCACTTCGTGATTCTCTTGGTAATGCTTGAACCTTTTCAACACTAAATTCATCGTTAGCACTGTCACCAAAGCCTCTGAAATCTAAACTCAAGGCATGAATGCCCTTGTCTGATAATTGCTGGCCGATGTCGTTATACATGGTTCTATTATAATTACATTGGTGCAATAACAATACCGCGCGATCACTGGTTTTATTACTCGGGTAATAACTCGCTTTTAATTCAAAGCCTTGGTCGGTGGTTAACGTAAGGTCAGTTGCCTGACTTGATGCGGTAACTGCAAATAACGCGGCAGATATTATTTTTATAAAAGCGTTCATAAATTTTCCTGCTGTTTTGGCTGGCCCGCTAATTAATCGGTTTACTCTAAACTAACCAATAGATGAGTTTATTAAAACAGCAAAGCGTTAAATTGTCGAAAAATTAGGCTTCTATAATGTAAGAGGTTGTGTTTTAAATATTAGAACGTTTATGTATTGCTATACCAATCAGCCAAATCTTGCTGGGTATCGATATCTTTTTCGGTATGAGGAAGGTTTACTGTTTGAAGGTTTTCTTTATTAGTATATAAAACGGACTTAGCGCCTTTATCACCCTTTAAGAGCATTAAGTCGGTAAAATAAACTGAGGGGAAAATAGCTGGTGGCATGAATTCTTGCCCTGCTTTTGCACAAACTAACGTGTTTGGTAACGCTAAAGACTGTTTTATTAATGCGATATAGTCATCTGCAGTTAAAGCAACTTGATCAGCCAATGCTATCAAAATATGGCTGATGCTACTTTCATCATCCTGTGCATCATTTAGCATGTGTTCAACAGACTGTGCAATAGTATGCCCTAAGCCTAAATGTGCGGCTTCGCAATAATATAAGAGGTCGGGGTCGTCTAATAATTCGCTTATTTTTTGATGATAACGCCCTGTGGCGACACGAATATTTTTGTTACTGATATTCAGTGTCTTAAGTGCTAAAAACAGTTGTTGTAAAGCATGCTCGAGTAAAGTTATTGACGTTTCTTGTCGCTGTACTTTTGCGAGTACCTTGATACCGTTAAAGCGTTCACTTTTACCTGCCGCCAGTAGCACTATTTTCAAGTTATAATCGGGGCGTTTCATGGTGTTATTGTTCGATGGCGACGACTAAAGTACATGGCTAATCGACTGAGCACTTTTGTTAAATAGGCTGGCATGGCACTCGGCAAGTATCGATAAGGCTATGCTCTCAGGCAAGGTTCCACCGATTTCAAGACCCGCAGGGCCGGCGAATGTAAACGATAAAGATTGCTCGACAACTTCAGCCTGAGTAATAACTTGCTGTTTTCTATTGTTTGGACCAAGCAAAGCTAAATATTGAATATTGGTGTTAGCTAAAGCCTTTAACGCCGCGGCATCAATCGAGACATTATGGCTCATCAATATGGCGGCGTTAACATCTTTTTCTGCAGCAAAGGTGGTCAGTACTTCGGCTTCGCCTTTTATAATATGGCTAACATTTGAAAAATATTCTTTTCGAGCATTGGCGGGACGTGGATCCCACAACGATACTTTCCAACCTAACTGTTCAGCCATATTGACCAGCGGACGTGCGTCAATACCTCCGCCAACAACAAGCAGATGAGATTCGGGTACAATCGGGGTTGCTAACCAGTTTGTTTTGTCATCGTTATTTAAGGGGGAGGGAATTAATGTCGCTGTTGCCGCTATATTCGTGACTTTTTTCGCTTCGAAATAAGCTTGCGCATCATTGCCTTGCTCGACAATACTTTGATAAAGGTAGCCAGAAATACGATGCTTAAGTGCGTCGTAAACTTGCGCCAATGATAAATAGTCATTAGCGGCATGGACTTGCTGCAACATTATATAAATCGTGCCGCCACAACCAATACCCAGATGAAAAGATAAATCATCTTCGTCAGTTCCATCATAGCAAACCAACATTGACTTGTTTGTTTGCATAACTTTTCTGGCATTAACACCGATATCTGACTCTAAACAGCCACCACTTAGCATACCTAATTGATCACCTTGGCTACTAAATAACATCATAGCTCCGGGTTTTCGGTAACACGGGCCTTCGGTCTGGTAAATAGTAGCAAGTACCCAATCAGCGTTATCTCGATGCGGGTACCATTGCGCTAATAAGTGCGATAAATGATTGCTCATAGGAAAAAGTCCTTGCTGAGCAATACGTGTTGTTGCTCGAAATTGCTACAACAATATAAAAAAATTAACAATAAAACGTTCATTTAATCCTTACACTGACATCGGTTTAAAAGGTAAATCTCTATAGCGCTTACCTGAAGCGGCAAAGACAGCATTGCTTAATGCGGGTGCAAAAGGAGCAACACCGGGTTCGCCTAATCCTGTTGGGCTTTCATCTGAATCAGGAATATGAACCCTAACATTTGGCATATCGGTAATACGCATAACGGGGTAATCATGAAAATTTGAATTAACCACGGCACCTTCTCTAAAGGTTATCTCGGTGCTTAATGCTAATGACATGCCCATAACAACGGCGCCTTCCATTTGCGCTGTTGCGCCATCAAGGTTAAGTACTTGGCCACAATCTATCGCACAGTCTACATTTAATACTTTAATATCATCACCGTTGACTTCAACATGTACTGCCATGGCAACAAAGCTTTGAAAACTATAGTGCACCGCTAAACCAATAGCTTGGCCTTTTGGTAGTGATTTACGGTTCTCCCAGCCTGATTTCTCAGCAGCAATGGCGAGAATATCTTTAGCTCGTTTGACGTTTGCTTGCTGTTCTTTATTTTTATTGTTATCAAAAAGTTGATTAACAAAAGACAAAGGATCTTTATTTGCTTTGTACGCTAATTCGTCGGCAAAGGTACTAAAAGCAAAACCATAGAAAATAGCATAAACTGCCCGGTACCAACCAATACGCGTATGAGCTTTGGCATCGCCTGATTCGACACGACAATTCTCAATACCAAATAAATGATTAGTAATATCTTCTAAACTATTCGCCGGTGTTCTAACTAACGAAGGGTCAAATAAGGTTGATATTGACGGAAAGGCGGCGCGATGTAACCAACCGGTCACGTTTCCTTGGTCGTCCATAGATGCTTCAATGTGTTGGGCATTTATCGAGTGATAATAGCCCGTACGCATATCTTCTTCGCGGGTCCACGTTAGCTGAATTGGCACACCAGTCTTTTCTGAAATAACAGCGGCTTCATGAACGTAGTCACACTTAAATTTACGACCAAAAGCACCACCGGCCATTGCTACATGCACCACGATATCTTTTGGCTCGCGTGTTAAGTATTGCCCTAATACTTTTTGAATATCGGCAGGGCTTTGTGTTGACGCCCATACTTCACAGGAGTCTTTTTGCACCCATACGACACTCGCATTAGGCTCCATCGGTGCATGTGAAAGATGTCCTCCGGTATAAGTGGCTGACATTTTATGTTTTGCTGCACCAAACGCTTTTTCAATATCACCACGTTCAGCGGCTAACGTTGCTGGTTTTTCAACATTTTTAACCAGTTGCTGTTTATATTCTTTGGTGTCGTAAATAGCATTTTCGCCTAAATCCCAAGTTATTTTTAACTTTTTCACCGCTTGTTGTGCCGTCCAGCTATTGTCAGCCACTACGGCAACACCGCCAATAGAACCAAACGGGATGTTAAAACGTGGAATTTCGATAACGTCAATAACACCTTTCATTTTCAAAACCTCGGTTTTATCAAGGCTTTTTAAGGCGCCGCCTAAAACAGGACAATGGATCATGGCCGCATATTTTAAGCCGGGTAGTTTAGTATCGACACCATAAATACGTTTACCGACCACCACTGCTGCCTGATCATGACGAGGTAATTCTTTACCTATGTAATTAAAATCACTTTTCTTTTTAAGCACAGGTTTTTCAGGTATCGGCATATTGGCAGCAATACTTGCTAATTCACCATAAGCGAGTTTTTGTTGATTAGTTTTATTAATAACAAAATGTGCTTGAGCAAAGCAGTTTTCAGGAGAGGTTTTCCACACTTTTGCTGCTGCGGCAATTAACATCGCTTTTGCTGTCGCTCCAGCTTCACGCATAGGCTGGTACATTACGCGGATACTCGCTGAGCCACCTGTTGCTTGCGGACCATATTTTTCGTCGGCGTCACCTTGCTTTACCGTAACACGCTGCCAATCAGCTTCCATTTCATCAGCGACAGCAGAAGGCAGGGCAGTACTAATACCTTGGCCCATTTCGCAGCGGCCACAATAGATAATAGTATCGCCATTTTCAGCCAGGTGAATAAAAGCGTTAAGTCCATCACCACTGTCTTTGATAATGCCCTTTTCTGCTAAGGCATTCATCGGTAAAGCAACACTTATCATTAAACCACCGGTGGCTAGACCGGCTGTTTTTAAAAAATTACGACGGCTTACGTTTGAAATGGTCATACTAAACCTCCTTACTTAACGTGTCAGCAGCTTCAACGATGGCTTTTTTAATGCGTTGGTAGGTACCGCAACGACAAATATTACCTTGCATTGCCGTATCAATTTCAGCTTCAGTGGGGGAAGCATTAACCGCTAACAAGCTCGCCGCATTCATAATTTGTCCGGCCTGACAATATCCACATTGGGGAACATTATTATTTAACCAAGCTTTTTGTAACGGGTGGTCACCCTTTTCGGATAGTCCTTCAATGGTGGTGATTTTTTTATCAACCAAGGTACTTACTGGAGTAATACATGAACGTATGGCTTGGCCATCAACGTGAACGGTACAAGCACCACACAAACCACTACCACAGCCGAATTTGGTGCCAGTGAACTCCAAGTTGTCTCGAAGAAACCATAAAAGTGGCATATCACCATCTACCGTAATTTCATGGGCTTTTCCGTTGATTATCATCGACTGTTTCATAAGTACTATCCTATTTTTGTGTGATCCTAGATTAGCTTGATATGGCCCATTACACAAAAGTAAAATCGGCAAACAATCAAATATCTACGACCAAAGACAGATTGTGCTGTTATCAGCGCTAAAAGTCAGGTTTTCACATAATTATTGTCTATAATTTATTGAAAACCTGTCTATAGTTAGTGCAATATTAAAACAAAACTCTAAGGCTCACATGTGTAGCAAGAAAAAACTAATACTGTTGTTATTCATTATTTTTAACCTACTGACGTTTACTTCCTCACAAGCGCAGACCCTTCGTAATGACGAACCGATAAAAATTGTCTTAAACGATTGGACAAGTCAGTTGGTTTTATCTCATATTACAGCCGAATTATTCGAGGGCATGGGCTACTCTGTTATTTTTTCAAAAAAAACCACAGGTGCTCAATGGGGGGCACTGCAACGTGGCTTAGCACATGTACAAATGGAAGTGTGGCAAGGCACCATGGAGAAAATGTATACCCGCATGATAGATGAAGGTGGCATTATCGATGCAGGTTCTCATGATGCGAAAACGCGTGAAGAATGGTGGTTCCCTGACTATGTGCTAGACCTCTGTCCGGGCTTACCCTCTTGGCGAGCGTTAAATAGTTGTGCGCACTTATTTGAAACTAAAGAAACCTCACCGAGGGGACGCTATCTTGGAGGACCTTGGGAGAAACCCGATGGGGCGAAAATAAGAGCACTAGACCTTAAATTTAAAGTAGTTACTGCTAACAATAGTGATGAGCTTTGGGAAATACTCGATAAAGCGATACGTAATAAGCAACCCATAGTGTTATTTAATTGGACACCTAATTGGATTGAAGCAAAATATAAAGGTCAATTTGTTGAGTTTCCACGCTACCACTCTGACTGTGAAACAAAACCTGAATGGGGCGAAAATAAGAATTTTTTGCACGATTGCGGAAATCCTACCGATGGTTGGTTAAAAAAAGTCGCTTGGCATGAAATGCCAATAAAATGGCCGTGCGCATTCGAAACACTCACTAAAATTAACTTTAGTAACGCAATGTTAGCTAAGTTGGCGTACGAAGTAGATGTAAACAAATTGACCTATCAAGAAGCCGCAACACAATGGCTGGCAGACAATCAACAGCTTTGGCAGTCTTGGATTTCACCATCGTGCCAAATAACAAATAAAATAACAGGTTAATTCGAGTGAAAAAAAATAAAATTTCAATTAATCATTCCATTGGTTTTACTCTACTACGTGGTGTTTTTTCTATTTATATTATTGTCGCGATTGTTGTCACTTTGACACATATGACAATAGAATATTTCAATGTAAAACAAATGATTAAAAATGATCTCGTGCTTTATCAATCCACTTACGAGCAGCCTTTATCTGATGCTCTGTGGGATCTTGACGAAGACCGCATAAACACCATCATCGATGGCGTTATTAAACTGCCTTCGATAACATCGGTGCAGATATTTGATACAAACAATAATATTATTGCTCAACGAACAAGTGACGTTCATCTTGCTTCTAACGAAATCATTGCGGTTGATTTTTTAATCGATCATTATTTTGATATTGAATATCGTCGTGAAGACGAAAATTCATTGGTGGGTGTTGGCGTATTCTATTCAGATAGAGATGTCATACTGAGCAAGTTAAGTACTGGCTTTACGCTAATCATTATTAACTCAATTATCAAAACGCTGGCGCTTTGGGGGATATTTCTTTGGTTAGTAAGACCCATGTTAATTAAACCCCTTGAAGAATTTAGCCATGCTGTAGAAAAATTAAATGTTGATGATTTAGACGACTTTAAGTTGAAAATAGACTCTCCTAAACGAAATGAATTACATGTACTTGCCGATAGTTTTAATCAAATGGCTTTTCGCCTTAACGGTTCACTTCAAGAGATAAAAGCAAGTGCCTTTGCACTTAATCATGCAAATAATTACCTAGAACAATTACTGTTAAGTGCCCAAGAAATGATGCAGGTAAATGACAAAGAAGCGTTATTTAAGCAGTATGTACAGTTTTTACACAAAGGTGTCGACACCTTGCAATCTAGTCAGTTAACGATTACTTATTTGAATCGGATCACTAAAAGTGCCAATGAATTTACTCATGTAAATTATCAATTAAGCGCTGAAGTGATAAAAGGCCATTCATTACTTCATTTTATTAAATGTAGTGAAGAGACCACTGATCAACTGCCTGTAAAATATCAAGCGTTAGCAGCAAAGGCCTTTATGGTGAGAAATGAGATGTCGTCTGAGCTTGTTGTTCCCTTAATGTCAAAAAACCAGCTATTGGGTGTCGTCACACTAGGCTTATTAAAAGAAACCCCACTATCTTTGGCTGATCACTCATATATAGAAACCTTGACTCAACTTTTGGTGCTAATTTTTACTCAGCTTGATAATCAACAATATTTGGAATTTCAAGTAAAAAAACGTACCTTGGAACTTGAACGTTCATATCAAGAAATTGAACAAAAAGCGTCAGAATTAGAAAGGGTAAGTAATTATAAATCACAGTTTCTAGCAAACATGAGTCACGAAATACGTACTCCAATGAATGGTATCTTTGGCTCGCTGCAGATTTTACAAAACTCTGTCGACAATGAAGAATCACATGAGATTATTTTAACCGGATTGTCATCTTGTAAAAGCTTGTTAACCATTTTGAATGATATTTTGGATTTTTCTAAAATTGAGGCAGGCAAAGTAGAGTTTGAGGCCAATTCTTTTGACTTAAAGGAACTGCTCAACAATCTTTATAATGAATTTAAACCGATAGCGGTCGAAAACTCAATCACATTAGCATTGAATTTTGATGATCATTTTCATCAATATTGGCTAGGTGATGTAACGAGAGTAAAGCAGGTCTTGATTAATATTATCTCTAATGCACTTAAGTTTACTCATCAAGGTAGCGTAAATATTAATATTAGTGGCTCACAAGAAGTCGTTATTAAGGTGATCGACACGGGCATAGGCATGTCTGAATATGCATTGAACAGTATTTTTGACCGTTTTGAACAAGCGGATAAGTCGACGACCAGAAAATACGGTGGCACCGGTTTAGGTGTTAATATCGCTTTGAATTTAGCTAAAATGATGGGGGGTAATATAGAGGTACAAAGCAAGCTAGGTGAAGGGAGTTGTTTCGTTATTTCTTTACCTTTGACTCGAACAAATAAACAGAAAATATTGAAAGAAAAAGCACTTTTGGCGACACCGCAATTAAAAAATATCACTATTTTACTTGCCGAGGATACTGCCATTAATCGCACCATATTTAATAAGTTAATGGCGCCAACCAGTGCCAATATATTAATGGCGAAAAACGGCGCTGAATGTATCGAGCTGTTTAAAACTCATCATCCTAAGGTTATCTTTATGGATATTCAAATGCCGGTAATGGATGGTGTTGAAGCCTGTAAAATTATTAGAGCAAGCTCTAATATTCCGATCGTTGCGATAACGGCAAATGTTATGAGTGAAGATGTTGAGTTATACAAAGAGATAGGCTTTGATCGCGTGCTAAGTAAACCTGTACAACTACAAGAGCTTTACGAGGCTTGTACTAAATACATTGTATGATGGGCATATTTCGATTTTAAGCTATGCTGAGCAGGCGCTATAATCCCTTGATTATCTTGTGATAAAACAGCAAATTTAAAACTTTGGAAAAATTTGATTTCTGCCAGCATTTTTCGCTTGGTAAAGCTGCTTATCGGCACAGTTGATCATTTCATCAATGGTTTGGTTGTCTTTGAATTGCTCAATGCCCATACTCATCCTGACATTAATCTCATGGCCTTCATAATGAACAATATGGTGTTGGAGTTTTTCTTGGATTTTTTCTGCTAAAACATGGGCACTTTTGGCTTGGGTTTGCGGTAAAATAAATAAAAACTCTTCTCCACCCCAACGAGCAATACAATCTTGCTCCCTCATACCATTGGTAAATATTTTTGCCAACTCAATTAATACTGCATCACCCGCATTATGACCGTACTTATCATTAATTTTTTTAAAGTGGTCAATGTCACATAAAATAATAGATAAAGATTCTTTACTTCGAATGACACGTGCTTGTTCTCGTTTTAACAGAGTAAGCGCAGCACGGCGATTAGATAATTGGGTTAGGGGATCTAAATGCGCCAAGCGTTGATATTTTTCACTTAGTTTTAAGGTGTGCTGATAAGATTGATCTCTTGAATATTCATATAGAGCAGAAAGAAAAGTCACGGTTAAAAAAGAGTATAATAAGCGTAATTTAAATTCAGTACTGTAGGCAGTATGAGGAATGATTTCCGTAGGTATACTCATGATTGCAATAGATATTATGACAAAGAACATAATCTCTATCAGACCACGTTTTAGGCCATGAACAAATACTGAGACAGGAGCAACAATAAATACCCATAATGGACCTGTATTCTCAACGCCACCAGTATATATAAGGTAAAACATTAATATATATAAAGAATACAGAATAATTGCAGAACTTAATTTAATGTTGTTAAATTTTTTGTGGGCATAATAACCGATGAAATAAATCAAGCTGGCGATGAATAACGATATCGCTAAAACAAAGTTTTTGTTAAAAAGACCAACAATTCCCATAACAGCCGTTATCGACATACCTACTAATGCAAATAATGAAATGACATGAGGTTGATGAAATTTTTCGTTATCAAAGTGGTTCATTTTAGCTTATTCTCACAAAATCCTTTTTAGCGAAGGTGTTATTTCGCTGTTTATTTGTTCACTATAACAGTTTGTATAATGGTTTTAAATATTTACTAATCTCTTAATAACAACCGTTTATTCGATGTTTAATACTTTTTTTAATGGTGCTAAGTAAGGTTCAAAGTGACGCCATTGCTCGGTAGCACTTTTATAAATCGGCTGACGGACTTGCTCAGAGCTTGGCGTTTTAATGGTGCGTTTGGTTTTATGAAAATCAACACAAGATTGTTCAAAGCTTAAGCCACAAAAATCAAGTATTCTTCTGACCTGCTTTTCTAAGTCATCAACAACATCTTCGTGATTAACCGTTAAAACAAATCCCGGCAGTACTTGCTGCCAATGAGCCATTAATTTCAGATAAGCCTGGTAGTAACGGCCAATGTCTTCAAGGCGGTAACTAAAATCTTGTCCTTCGGCAAATAATTGCTTAAAACCACTAAAGCAACAAGCCATTGGTTGGCGTCTTGCGTCAATAATTTTAGCGTTTGGCAGTATTAATTTAATCAAACCTATGTGTAAAAAATTGTTAGGCATTTTATCAATAAAAAGAGGGGCCTGTTCACGATAGACTCGTGTTTCATCAATAAATTGTTGACCGAAGCGTTTAAAATATGTCGGATTAATTTCAGCTAAATTTTTGGGGTATTGGCTTTCTTTATGGCTTTCCTGCTCATTTTTATTATTCTCGCGCCCGCGTAACCTCGACGCTAAGCCTAAAATGTTGTGCAGTTCCATCGTGCCATCAACTTGACTGTGTGAAGCCAGTATTTGTTCAAGCAGGGTTGAACCTGCACGGGGTAAACCAACAATAAAAATAGGATCAGGTGAGTTAAGGCCTAAATTGCGACGAACTTCAAATAACTCGTGGGTACAGTATTTTATTTGTTCAGCGACTTGTTGTTCTATTTTATTAATGTCAAAGCCATTGCTAGCATGCTGTAATTCATTACCTTGCTGATAAGCTTCAAAGGCTTGCTGATAGTCTTCTCTGTCTTCAAAGGCTTTACCAGTAGCAAAATGTAATTGCACTTTGTCGGTTATCGCCAAATTCTCATCCGTACGCTGGTGTTGCATTTTGGTGATTTCTTCATCACTAAAGCGGTAGGTTTTCGTATTGGCTAAACTCCAAAATGCATCACCGTAGCTGGGGTTTAATTGATAAGCTTTTTGGTAAGCAGTAACCGCTTTTTTGATATCGCCTTGAGCTTTTAGCGCATGACCAAGTTGTAAATAGAAACCGGGGATCTTGCTATCTTGTCTGATGGCTTGCTCAAACAAAGTTATAGCTTGTTCTATTTTACCTAAGCCGGTCAACGTATTGGCTTTGGCGATCTTATAGCTAAGATTGTCTGGTTGTGTCAGTAGTAATGTTTCAACCTGCTGCTCTGCGGCTTTATATTTTCCTAAACGGATAAGAAGGTTTAGATATTGAGAGCGTGCATGAATATGATCAGGGGCTAATTCAAGGGCGCTAGCCAGCAAAAATTCAGCATCGTCATAAACTTTTAGCTCCATACCTATTTCAGCAAGTAGGCACATGCCATCGACATGACGCTTGTTGTTCTGTAAAAAATGTCGACAAATTTGCTCTGCCTTTAATAATTTCCCTTCATACATTAATTCGGTAACTGCCAGTAATGCCGGCGGTAATTTTTTCAATTTTTCGAGATGGTTAGCTGCCTTTTGCACTTGTTCTTGTTGACTGTCTTGTCGATAAAGTTGAATTAGCTCATGCCAACTACCCACTAAACTTGGATTAAGTTGTACGGCCTTTTCAAAGGATAATTTAGCTTGCTTAACCTTGTTTAAGGCTAAATGCGTATAACCTTGTTCTTGATTTGCTCGGCTGTGCAGGGCATCAAGTTTAAGTAACGCGTTAATACTGGTGAGTGCTTGGGTAAACTCTTTGCTATAGCGCTGGGCAATAGCCATTAAATACCATAATTCAATGTGGTCTTGCTGTTCGGTGACTTGTTGTTGCAGTGCTTTACTTTGTGCAATCGCTTCGCTAAATTTTGCCGTTTGGATTAAGGTTTGAATCGATTTTAAGTGTGTTTCAATCGGGGGGACAGTTGTGTTGTTCAACGATTTTGCTCCAAGGCAGTTTAACAAGTGGTCTTGCTCTGATGAGATACTCTATCAATAAAAAGCCGCTTGATACAAAGTTCAAGCGGCTTTATTTAGTTTTTAGTTAAAAGTTAATTAACATTAACGCTTAATAAAAATCATACGAGAATCTAAAACCTACAGTACGAGGTCTGTTAGAAACAACTTTTGGCGTATATTGTTGTGTATCTACGTATAGAATGGCACTTTTATCAGTTAAGTTATCGATAAAAAATTCTGCTTTCCATTCGTCGTTAGTCACACCAAAGCTTAAGTTGGCCAAAATGTAACTATCTTGAATGTAACGGCCACCGGCAAAGGTTTCTCCGTTACTACTTTGATAGTTAACACCTTTATAGACATCAGCTTCTTTTTGAATACTTAAACCTGAACCTGTGCCATAAACTAAATTAGTCGCATCTTCGACCATGTAAGCATCCATCGCCATACCCGCAAGTCTTTCGCCGGTATAACTGATTGAACCGTTAATATAACCGGTTAAATCGCCAGAGATATTATAGTAATATTCTGCTTGTAGGTTGCCTGAAAATTTAGCTGAATAAGGTAATCTACTACCAACACTTGGTGCAATGCCATCAAGTACGTCATTAACTGATGTTAATTCAGTATCAATTAAGCTGAACGCGCCCGAGATAACTAAGTTGTCAGTCACTACCCAGCTAAAATCACCATCAATACCTTTGATCTCTGCATCACCTACGTTATCAGTAAATACTAAGAAACTGATATTGGTTGGGTCATAGCGTGAGGTCTGTAGATCAGATATTTTTGAATAATAAGCTGTGGCATTAAAGCGTAGTGATTGGTCAAATAAGGTTGATTTAAAACCAACTTCAATGTTATCTAAGCTATCGGTAGTTGAGTATACGGGTATACGGAAGCCTTCAAAAGCGCCTTCTTGGTTTGCAGCAGAACCACCACCTACACGGTTAGTAACCGGCGGTCTAAAACCTTCTGAATATGAGGCAAAGACCATCACATCGTCCGTTACTTTCCAATCAACAGAGGCTTTGATAATCGTATCATCTACGGTTAATTTACCACTATTATCAAGTAAACTTGTGTCTAACTGACCGCTAGCAATAGCTTCTTTAATGGCCGTTGCTTCTTCTTCACCAAAAAATTCGTTTAAGGCAGCGTCACTTCCGTCACCAAAGGCACGTAATCGACCACTAACATCAGCGGTTGTTGTCGACCCTTTATAAATGTCATCAATTTGATACCAACGGGCACCAAAACTTGCGGTAACTGTGTCGGTTATGTCATAAGCAAACTGACCAAATACCGCGACTTGATCTATCGTGTGGGTAACATCATTAACAAAGCTGACTTCAGCAGGGAAAGGCCCACCATTACTGTTAATACCTTCACTACCAACAAGAGTTCTTTGTAAATCAGGAAAAAGTTCAGTATTGGCTATTTTAAATTGACCCACTGATGATACTTCTTGCGTGTCATAAAAAACACCAGCCGTAACACGCCAGTCTTTATCAGCAGGCGTATTGAAACGTAGCTCATGAGTCATACGAGAGGTACTAGTTTCTTCTTTGTAATACTTAGTTGGGTCAAGACACTCTTGTGCTTCAGGTGCACTTGCATAGTTACAAACATAATAAGCTGAAAATTGACCACCATTGGTATAGCCGGTGTAATCAATCGTTGAATTAATATCTCTGTCTAAGTAACCACCAGTATAAACGATATCAAGTTGCTCAAGGCGACCTTCTAGTGTCCAGGTGGTTAAACCAAAATCATCATTATTATTTTCTGGTACAAAACGGTTTGTTGATGTTTGACCTTCAAGATTTGGATCATAAGAAAACACACCTTCAGTATCGAGAGACTGTTGAGTGTGTTGAACTAAAAGGTTCCATTCGTCATTGATCAAGTATGAGGCACCAAAACGTGCACCAGCATAATTAGCAGTGTTAAAGTCGTCTTCTACTAAAGCATCGTTTTGTGGTGCGGTAGTTGGAGTATTTTCTGGATCAGCTAGTTTAGCAAAATTAGCTGAAATTCTATCAATAACTACTGCACTACCGTTGTAACCACCTTGACCAGGGACATTGCGAATATTATCTATCCAACCGCCTTGGTGATCATTGTAAGTAGCAACACGAACAGCAAGTGAATCTGTTAAAGACATATTGAAATAAGCTTCAACAGAATTACTTAAGTCCCCACCTTTTGTGGTACTTGTGCTGGTATCAAAACCGGCAGAAAAACCATCATGGTTTGGTTTTTTGGTAATCAAGCGAACTGTGCCCGATTGCGAGCTAGCACCAAAAAGTGTGCCTTGTGGCCCAGGTAAAACTTCTATACGTTCAACATCAGTCGCGTATACATCTAAGTTACGTCCTTGCATAGAAACGGGTTGTTCGTCTAAGTAAAAAGCAACTGACGGTTGCAATGCCTGTACTGACGAGACAGATATGTTTGTTTGTGCGGTAGCTGCACCACGGATATATATTTCATTTTGTCCAGGGCCAGTGCCCTGAAAAACAACATTAGGTAAAAATTCTACATATTCGTCAAAATTTGACACCCCAAGTTTTTCTAAACTAGCACCCGTTAAGGCGGTAACGGTAACAGGAACATCTTGAATAGACTCTGTGCGTTTAGTTGCAGTAACTTCAATAACTTCTATCGTTGCTTTTTGTTGCTTTGTGACTTCTTCAGCAGAGAGAGCGCTCGATGCAGCTAGTGCTGTAAGCACAGCATAATGCAACTTAGTGAATTTCATATTAAGTATCCCTTGGTGTTTAATTATGTTTTGAGTTGATATTATTAGAGTTCTAACTATATTTATTCGCGTATAGCTTAACAAAAAATAGGACTTATAGATAATTTTTACAAATCTTTATATATTAGTTGGTGTATTTGTGTTTCTAATAGAGCATTTGTTCCTCTTTAAATTTTCTTGTGTTGTATACAGAATTGTTTACAGCATGGCTTAAGTCGATATAATATCAATACTAATTAAAATCAGGGGAAGAATTTGCCTACAACCGTTAAGAGTCAATTAAACAAGAAGGTATTTGGCAGTGCCTCCGCTATTATTATTGCCTTGTTAGTTTATACCGCTGCACTACCTCAACAGGCGCAAAGTTTATTCACACTTATTCAAACGAGTATTATTGAAAATGGTAGTTGGTTCTATGTACTGACTGTCGCATTCATCTTCTTTTTTGTTATCTTTTTAGGCGTTTCTCGTTATGGCGATATTCGCTTAGGTCCAGATCATTCAACACCTGACTACACCTTAGTCTCTTGGCTGTCGATGCTCTTTGCTGCTGGAATGGGCATTGGCTTAATGTTTTTTGGTGTCGCAGAACCCTTAATGCACTATTTGTCACCACCAACAGCAGAAACAGGTACGGTTGAAGCCGTGCAAGAAGCAATGAAAATGACATTTTTTCATTGGGGACTTCATGCCTGGGCTATCTATGCCATTGTTGCCTTAGTATTAGCCTATTTTAGTTATCGTCATAATTTACCATTAACGTTACGCTCTGCGCTATATCCTTTGATTGGAGACAGAATATATAAATGGCCAGGACATTTGGTCGACATTTTTGCTGTGGTGAGTACGGTCTTTGGTGTTGCTACTTCGCTGGGCTTAGGTGCCTCACAAGTTAATGCGGGTTTTGGTTATTTATTCGGTATTGAAGTCTCAGTCACTAATCAAATAATTATTATGTTTGGTATCACGTCACTTGCGGTTATATCAGTTGCCACAGGGCTAGATAAGGGCATTAAAATACTTTCTGAAACCAACATGGTTTTAGCGGTGATCTTGTTATTTTTGATTTTTGTGCTCGGCCCAACAGTCTTTTTATTACAAGCCTATTTACAAAATATTGGTGATTATTTAGCGGATATTGTTCATAACACCTTTAATTTATTCGCTTACAAAAAGACTGACTGGATAGGTGGCTGGACAATCTTCTATTGGGGCTGGTGGTTGGCGTGGGCACCTTTTGTGGGTTTGTTTATTGCCAGAATTTCACGTGGCCGTACTATCAGAGAATTCATTATCGGCGTTATGCTAATACCCACGGTCTTCACTTTATTTTGGATGACTATTTTTGGTAATAGTGCGATTGATTTGGTTTATAATCAAGGCATTGTCGAATTAGGAGAGATGGTCAGTAAAGACTCATCCGTTGCCTTGTTTGTCTTTCTTGAAAACTTTCCATTATCTTCGGTGTTGTCATTCTTTAGTGTCTTAATGATTGTGATATTTTTTGTCACCTCCTGTGATTCAGGCGCTATGGTCGTTGATATGCTTTGCTCGCATGGCAAAAATGATACGCCGCTATGGCAACGTGTTTATTGGGCGGTAGGTATTGGTATCGTTGCGGCAATATTATTATTGGCTGGTGGTCTTAATGCCCTCCAAACCATGACTATTGCCAGTGCTCTACCTTTTACTATCGTATTATTACTAGCCATTGCAGGCTTGATTAAATCGTTAAGAGTTGAAGCTTTTAAGCAGGATAGTCAGCTAATCACAGCAATACCTCACTCAGGTAATGAGAATAGTGATAGTTGGCAAATGCGCTTGAAGAATGTTGTCGATTTCCCCAACAAAGCTAATGTCAGTAAGTTTGTTACGCAGACAGTCGTTCCAGCATTTGATTCCGTCGCTAAAGAGCTACAAGCTAATCAAATCAATGTTGAAATCTCACACGACGATGGGCTGACGTTAATTGTTGACCATGGTGAAGCACAAGAGTTTGTTTATCGGGTGTTAGCTCGTAAGTACTCTCAACCTGATTATGTTATTGAAGCCAATGAAGCGGAAGATGAGCAAAGTTATTATCGTGCTGAAGTTCACTTGGGCGAAGGTGGTCAAGACTATGACATTATGGGCTGGTCGAAAACGGCAGTGATCAATAATATTATTGATCAATACCACAAGCATTTGCATTTCTTACATTTGTTACGTTAATAGACAACAGCTCGGGTTAAACCGAGCTGTATTTACTTATTAGATGCGTCAGCTTTACTACTGCTGCTGCTGGCGCTCATCGCATCAAGCTCTAATAACGGAGCCGCATCTATTTCATTTGCATCCATCATTCCAGCCAATCGTTCCATAGATGAAAGCAACTGTGATTGCTCCCACTGCGCTAAATTCGAAAATTTATCAATAAAATGCTCTTGCAATGCTTGGGGGGCATTGAGTAAAAGTGCTTTACCATCCTCGGTTAAATATAAGCTCACTCTACGTTTATCTTGGGTACTACGTATTCTTGAAACTAAGCCTTTATTCTCTAGCCTGTCCAAAATATTGGTCACGGTAGCAGCACTTAAATTAACATTTTTGGCTACTTGGCTTGAATTTATACCAGAAACTTTATCTATTTCTAGCATAATTAATAATTGTGGACTGGTTAAACCCGAAGTTTTATTAAGGTGTTTTGAATGTAAATCGATTGCCCTGATGACTTTCCTTAAGGCAATTAATAATTGTTGATGTTTTTCCATTACAGTGTGCTTCTTACTTTAATTACTATTAGTTTAATCAAAAAAAACAGCAACACCTAGACAAATTACCTAAATAGGCGTTATTAGATGGTTTTAAAGAGAAATTTAGAAAAACCCTATAACTAAAGGGACTTGAACCCACAGTAAGCGAAAATGGAATCACTGATGGATGTGTGTTTTCTTTGAGATAAACTTATAAAGAATGGGGTAGGCTAAAGGGACTTGAACCCACGGTAAGCGAAAATGGAATCACTGATGGTTTTATTTAATGTGTTATAGGTGTCTTTATAAAGAATGGGGTGGCTAAAGGGACTTGAACCCTCGACAACCGGAATCACAATCCGGGGCTCTACCAACTGAGCTATAGCCACCACTGATATTACTTGAAGCGCCCAGTGATAAGGCGCGGAGAGTATATTGTATTTTTAAGCAGATTGACAAGGAAAATTTTTGCTTTTAAGCGTTTTATGGGCAACATTCAGCTTAACTGTACTTTTTGCTGATTATTAACTTAATTTTAGATGCTGTTTTACTAATGTCTCCTCATACTGTATTTTTACCTTAGGTCTTAAAATTACTATCCAGCGGATAATTTGGCGGTATAAATGTCACTAGACAAAATTTCTGAACAATTAAATAAGCTAACACCAGGTAACACTAAAAAATTACCACCGATAGAATCATGGAACCCACCGTATTGTGGCGAAATTGATCTACAGGTCAAAGGTAATGGCGACTGGTTTTATGGCGGCACAATATTTAAACGGTTATCGTTAGTTAAACTTTTTGCTTCGGTTTTATTAAGAGAAGTCGCTGGTGATCGCGACGAGTACTTTTTAGTGACACCCGCTGAAAAAGTTAAGATTATCGTTGAAGACGCCCCTTTTGTATTAACGCAATGGGCTTGGCAAGATGATAACAAATCAATAATGACGGTTAGTACCAATGTAGATGACGAGTTCGTGCTTGATGAAACTCATCCGTTAACGATGAATGCTAACGGCGAATTATATGTATTAGTGCGTCGTAATTTATTGGCAAAAGTTCACCGTAATGTTTATTACCAATGGGCCGATTTAGCACAAGAAGAGGTTACAGAAAAAGGCGTTGAATTAATTTTTTCAAGTGCTGACCACAAGTTTAGTTTAGGAAAAATTGATTAAATTTCTCACCTTTATAGTTATTTATTATTTATAAAGGTGAGAGTTCCGCTTAAATTACCCGCGAGAAGCGCTGTTGGTTAACGTGTTGTTTCATGTAAGCATCAAAACTCATACAAATATTACGAATCAACAAGCGTGCCTTCTGATCTACTTTAATAAAATCAGCAGTATTTTCAACCAAACCATCACTGATAAATGTTTTCAGTAGCGGTAAATCTTCAGCAAAATATTCTGCAAAATCGATATCGTACTTTTTACTGATCTGATGTTTATCAATATATAAATTACACATTAATTCACGAATAACTTCGCCACGGATCACGTCATCTGTTGATAAGCTAACCCCTTTCACTTGTGCATTTTTTCTAGTATCTATCGCTTTATAATAGGCTTGCAATTCTTTAATATTTTGACTGAAAGAAGTACCGATATTACTAATAGAAGAAACACCTAATCCTAACAAGTCACAACCACCCTTTGTAGTATATCCTTGGAAATTACGGTGCAGGGAACCCTCTTTTTGTGCAATAGAAAGTTCGTCATTAGGTTTAGCAAAGTGATCCATACCAATGAAATCGTAGCCAAATCCACAAAGCTTTTCGATGGCAAGTTTCATTAAGGCAAATTTTTCTTGCACGCTGGGTAACCATTCGTCACGTAATTTACGTTGGGCAGCAAATCGGTTTGGAATATGTGCATAGCTAAACAATGAAATACGGTCGACATCCATCTCATGAGCTTTGTTAAGCGTTTTTGTAAAGGTTTCTATAGTTTGGTGAGGCAAACCATAGATCAAGTCGATATTAATTGATTTGAAGCCCACTGCCTTTGCATGGGCAATAAAGTCGCTAATAAATTCGGTTGATTGCACACGATTAATTGTTTCTTGTACTTTTTTGTCAATGTCTTGTACGCCAATACTTAGACGATTAAAACCTAAATCAAAGAGGTGTTCGGCAAGGTTCATTTCAATTTCACGCGGATCAATTTCTATACTCATTTCTACATGTTCAGCAAAAGTGAATTTTTCTTTTAATAAAGAGACTAATTTTGTGATTTGGATATGGGTTAAAAAGCTGGGTGTGCCGCCACCCCAATGGAGTTGTTTAACGGTGTAGTCAGTAAAAAATTCAGCTCGTGAACTAATTTCTTCCGCTAAAAACTCTAAGTAGGTATCGGCCTTGTCACGGTGGCGGGTAATTACTTTATTACAGCCACAGTAGTAGCAAAGGCTATGGCAAAAGGGAATATGTACATACAAGGACAATTCACGGTTGGGTGAATCTTTCACTGCTTGGATGAAATCTTGTTCAGAAAATTCATCATGAAATTCTAAAGCCGTTGGATAAGAGGTATATCTAGGTCCACTGGTATTATATTTAGACAGTAATTTAGGGTCAAAAAATTGATTTGCTTGCATGGTTGGTTACCGAGTTAGCCATTACTTATATACGCGTTATCAATCAAAATATAGATTGAATGGTAACGGGTATATGCTAAGCAACAGTTTAACAATGCAAACATTAACAATATTGATCGAGCGCAACAAAGCGTTATTAACTTAGTAAAAAGTTAACTTGGTAAAAAATTAACTTGCTAGGGCACTCATACGTTCTTGGGCATATTGATGCAAAGAGATAACGTCAATATTTATCTGTGCGGATAAATCGCTCTCCGCTTTCATACGTTCAAAATCAAGTTTCATACGCTCATTTTTGGCAAGTTTCTTTCTTGCATCAAGAATAGGCATATGTTTAATTTTATCATAAAGTTCAAAGACTGCAGGAAACTCTGCTGACAAACCACTGCTCAACTTTAAAGAATCGAGCAATACACTCAATCGCCAACAACCCTCAGCGATATCACATTGCTCTTCTTTCATTGCGTGGGCAATAATCACAACACTACTAAGGATCTTACTATCGTGCTTTGCTAAGGCAATTTTTTTATCTTGCTCTGCCTGTTTTATTTTAGCTGTTTGCGCTTTTAGCTGGCTTAATAAATTCACCGCATAAAAAGCAAGCGCAGCAATAATAATTACTCCGCCAACTACTATATAAATCCAAGGAGTTGAAAACATGATAAAGCCTTATTCGAATTTTGACAGGTCGCTGTTGTCAAATTTATCCCAAAGATCATCACCTGATTTTGCTTTGCTAGCCGTTTCAGGTGATTCGTCGTCGTCATCTTCATCTTCTATGCCGAGTATCTCACGTAGCTGTTGATGACGTTCCATTTTTTCATTGAAATAATCAACATCTTCGTTACTTAGCGAAATATCTTCATCTTGCTGGGCAAGGATACTTTGCAAGCGGCTATCTTCTTCAATAGCGAAGAGTTCTTGTTGCAATGAGGTATCAGCTTCAACAACACGAATAGCAGCAATTGGAGAGTTATCTGCTTTTACTTTGTTTTTGGCTTTAAAAGGTTGCACCGCCGCTGTTACCGGTCCGCCAAGATCTATTGGTTTTTTACTACCAATGCGCGGATCTTTCTTTTCTGTAGGTAAGTGAGATTCTTTACCTGCATCAAAAGCTTCTTTTTGTCGGTTGCCGGCTTGCTTTCCTGTTTTCTTCTTTGGTTTTCTATCAACAGGAACTAGGGCTTTTTTCTTATCATCTTTTACTGCGCCGATAGGACCATTGCCTTGTTTTCTAGATTTTTTGGTACGAGACATAAAATAATTTCGTTTTTAAATTCAATGGTTCTATTTTACGTTATATTGTAGGAAACAGCGATAGTGTTTTTCATGATTAATTTTCAGACATAAAAAAACGATGAACAAGTCATCGTTTTCATCAAACTTTAAGTGGTTATCCTAACCTATTAGCAATTCCGTTTATAAGCTTTAACGTATTATTATTTTTTATGTTGCGTTAAATACTCGGTTCATTTTTTATCGGTCATCCTGACACTTTATTGGGTTGTCCTTATCGGTCTATTGACCTAAATATTAACAATCATCCTGATATTAACTTAATCATCCGTATTCTTTAAAAGTAACCTCTCATAAGAGAAGGTTAAGGCTTTCCGTGCAATTCAATCCATTTTGTTATTTGGCTACAAAGTAGCTGGACAATACTTTACCTTAGTTTATAAATGTCGCAAGTTATAAATATACATTTATTTACAATTCATTGAGTGTGAAAGGTTAACTTATTGTTTTTAAAGTCTATTTATTTGTTCAAAAGTTAATGAATGGTAAAAATATGTTTTCTCTATGGTTAATGTCTTACATAAATAATCACAAATAGAGTACATTGTTACGCTCGCTTTATATACGAAACTCTTCGTTTTATGTACTAATGTCCTATTTCGTTCAGTTAATGATAGAAATTTGTTGTGATTTTTAGGTTATACCATGTGCGCAATAAACTAAGCTAAATAGAAATAATAGCTTAGTTTTATTTATTGGATATTGTTTGACCATTAACGAGGGGCAAAATAGTTTTATTCGTGTAACCAAGCCGCGTGTTTTGGTGCAACTTTAGTAACAGCCCACTCTTCAATCATTAAAGGAGCAACCCTTTTTAATTCTTTCATTTGTTCAACTGTACCGGTATTCGCTGCTAATTCTAAGCGATGACCACTCGGGTCAAAGAAATAAATTGATTTAAATACACCATGATGAACTGGGCCTAATACATCAACACCTTTACTTTGTAACTCTTCTTTTGCGGCGACAAGTGCATCAACATCTTCAACTTCTAATGCGATGTGCTGTACCCATGTTGGTGTGTTTTCATCTCGGCCCATGGTTGGAGAATTAGGAATTTCAAAAAAGGCTAAAACATTACCCATGCCCGCGTCTAAAAATATGTGCATATAAGGGTCTGGTGCCTTAGTCGACGGTACCTCATTTTCAGCAATGGCTACCGTTAGCTCCATGTTCAAATGTTCTTTGTACCAATCAACAGTAACTTTTGCATCAGTACAACGATAAGCGACGTGGTGAATTCGTTTCATTTTGATCATTTTAAACCCTTAATATTCTAGTTTTGAAAGCAATAAGGTTATTTTTGCACAAAGTAACTTTTGTTACTAGTTTGTGGGTTTTTAATTACACTAGCGTTTTACTTTTTTGTGGCAAAAAATTTACAGTTAATTTTTACAGCGCCATTTTTTGCTAAGCGTGCTGTCCACTTCTGTAATAGCGATGGCCGCCAGTGGTGAATCAATAAAAACAATGTGACCGGTCATTAACTGATCATCACGAAAATAGTGGCAGGTTAGCTCAGTATTTTCTGGTAAATGATCAGCCAGTTGCTGCAACGATATTTCAGTCACTTTGATATTATTTACGGCAAGTAAAATATCGTTAACTGCCAAGCCGGCTTCAGCTGCAGGAGAGTTTTCAATAACCTGAGTAATCTTCACGCCTGAAGGTAGCGCGCTATATTGTGCACCGATATAAGGAGAATAAGCGTTATTGTCAGTAGTCTCTAAGCTATTAAACTTCTTGAACTTTTGAGCAGTAAAGGCAATACCTACTTGCTTAAGTAACGGGGCTAATTCAATACGTTGAGCATTGTTAAGTAAGGCTTGAAAAGCCACTGTAATATCGTCATTACAGAGAATATTGGCAATGTTTATAAAGTCTTCCTCACAGGTACCAATATTTGTTCTACCAAAATGTATCCATAATTCACGCATTAATGTGTCTAAGCTGTAGACACCTGCTGACTTTTCTCTAATCGTTAAATCTAGCCAGAGTGCAATTAAAGCGCCCTTAGTATAATAACTAACAATATTATTTACGCCATCTGGTCCTTGTTGATAAAACTTGGTCCAAGTATCAAAGCTGGAGTCGCTGACACTTTGTTTTAATTCCCCTTTACCCCGGTATACTCGGGTAGCTGTCTTAGATAATTGCAGTAAATAGTCTTCAAAACTGATCAATCCACTGCGAAACAATGAAAAATCATCATAATAAGACGTGATGCCTTCATAGGCCCACAATTGTCTCGTGTGAACTTCGTGCTGTAAATTGTAGGGAATAAATTCTTTCGGTTTAATGCGGCATACATTCCAAGCGTGAAAGTATTCATGTGAACATAAGCTGAGAAAAGTTTGATAATTTTCAGACGTTTCATCAGGTCTATTAGGGTTGGGTAAATCAAAGCGACTGGCTTGTAAAATTGTCGAGTTTTTATGTTCAAGCCCACCAAAACCGCTGCCTAACAAATGGGTAATAAACCAGTACTCTTTAAAAGGGACCTCACCAAATAAGTTAATATGATGCTGGCAAAGCTTAGCTATATCTCTTTTTAGGCGCTCCCGATCACCAAAATGTTGGCTAGTAAAGACTAAGTGATGGGTAACACCTTCGACAACAAATTCAAAAGCATCAAAGTGACCAATGGCAACAGGACAATCGATAAGTTCTTGATAGTTTTTAGCAATATAATGACCTAATTGATATTTATCAGTGCCTGTAGCGCGTGTTAAACCCGTGGCAACTCGCCAACTATTTAACTGTGGCGACGATTTAGTCGTTAATTCTTGTGGTAATGCAATAGTTAACTGACAGCGTTCATCTGGCAATTCTTGCACTTGTAAAAAAGTTGAACTGCCATTAAAAAAGCCACGTTCACTGTCTAAGTAAGCGGTGCGTACCGATAAATCAAAAGCGAATACTTGATAACATATTGAGGTAGTGACACTTGTTGCGGTAAATTGCCAAGTTTGTTTATCGGTTTTATTCAGCGCAATTGTCTCAGTATTTTGAGCTGCTTTTTGATCGCTGTTATAAGCGCTAATTTCCGTAATATTTTTTGCGAAGTCACGGATCATATAGCTACCCGGTAACCAAGCGGGTAGCGATAAATGGTAAGTCTTATCCACTTGTGTGGCAAAAGAAAGCGTAACCAAAAATAAATGACTGTTTAGATTTTGAGGCGTTATTTGGTAGTGGATCATCGGAAAAGACAACTAATTAAGACAAAAGGTTATGGCTTAATGTAGCAGAAATAGTGAATGAAAACAGTAAAGCACCCAGCGTATTGGGTGCTTTACTCGTTACGTTTACCTTATAAATTAACCGCTAAAGTAAAATAACTGTTTTGCCCTGATTCAAACAGACACGTTGCTCGGCATGCATTCTAACCGCATGAGACAATGCTGTTGCTTCAATGTCGTGACCACTATGAACCATCTGCTCTATCGTCAGGCTATGGTTAATGGCTTTTACTTCTTGCACAATAATAGGTCCTTCATCTAAGTCACTAGTAATATAGTGGGCGGTTGCGCCAATCACTTTCACACCACGTTGGTGGGCTTGATGGTAAGGTTTTGCGCCTTTAAAGCTGGGTAAAAAAGAATGATGAATATTAATCGCTCGACCTTGCCATTGTTGACAAAAATCATCAGACAAAATTTGCATATAACGCGCAAGCACTAATAAGTCTGTTTTGTAATTTATTAATAAGGCTTGTAGTTCACTTTCTTGTTGCGCTTTTGTCGAAGAAGAAATAGGTAAGTGATGAAAAGGAATTTTATGCCAATCAACTAAAGCTTGGCAGTCCAGATGGTTTGAAACCACAGCAGCAACATTAATAGGTAAAACACCGGCTTTAACTTTAGTTAATAACGACACCAAGCAATGGTCATCTTTAGATACCGCGATAACGACATTTGGAAAATCATCACGTTCTCTTAATTGAAAGTTCATCGCAAGCGGTTGGGCTAATTCGGCTATGGCTTGACGGAATTGTGCAATTGAAACGGTTAAGTTTCTGTCATCAAATGCGATACGCGAGAAAAAAATAGAGGTATACGGGTCGCTGTACTGTGAGGTTTCAGTAATAAAAGCGCCGTGTTGATAAAGGCTCTGAGAAACTTTTGCTAATACTCCTGAAGTATCAGGGCATTGCCAAGTTAAAATATAGTGATTAATGGGTTTCATACCTGACTCCAAAAAATAATGAATATGGAGTCAGTGTGACAGGTTTTTAATCAAGCAATTAGTTTATTGCGCTATAAGCTAAAATTTTTATTGAGTATGAGTGGCTTGCGAGATTATTGACCGCTATTTTTTTTCATCATTTGCTTGATGCACTTTATGATAATTCTTGATAAAAAGTGCTTCAACTTTTTCACGTGCCCATGGCGTTTTACGTAAAAATTTTAAGGTTGAATTGATACTAGGATCCTCAGTGAAGCATTTAATTTTTATTTTTTGACTAAGCGCAGGGTAACCAAAATATTCAACAAGTTCTGTAACAAGTGCTTTTAAGGTAATGCCGTGTAATGGGTTGAAAGGTTGATTGTCCATAAGAGTAATTAGCGATACTATCAATAAAAATATAGCGTTATTTTATCAGATTAATTTTGAAGTTGCTTTCAAAAGATTAAATGCAACGGGAAGTTGGATCTAGATATTTCCAGTGCTATGGTAATGCCATGAAGTTAGCTAATAAAGTAAGAGAGATCATCAGTGATTAAATTAAAATTTTCCCATAAAATTATTATGGTGACTACGGTATTATTACTAATAGCCTTGTCGGTATCTACATCAATTAATTATATATTCTTAAAAGATCACACCCAAAAAAATCTTAACAATGCCATCGATGAAATAGGCCGTTCGGTTTCTGGAAATATTGCGAACTGGTTAACGAATCGTCTACAAATAATCGATGCAGTGGCGCTTAATATTACTGACATTAATAGTCATGAAGAAATTTTTCATGCGGTTCAGCAAGCAGTAAAAGCCGGGAAGATGAAAAATACCTTTGTTGGACTAGCCAGTACCGGCGAATTTATTCTTGATGATTTAACGATACAACTCCCAGAAGGTTTTGATATTCGTCAGCGCCCTTGGTATTTACTTGCAAAAGAAGGACGTAAGTCTTCTTTTACTGAAACTTATATAGATGCCACGACGGATCAAAAAGTATTGACTGCTGTAGCGCCTATTTTGAAAAATGGACAATTTGTTGGTGCAGCTGGAGGTGATATTTTTCTAGATGAGATTTCATCGATTCTGAATGAAATTGATTTTCTTGATTTAGGCTATGCCTATTTAATGACTTCAAAAGGGAAGATTCTCAGTCATCCTGATGTGAAATATGTCGATAAAGATGTGAGTGAATTATTAGGTCAAACACCGCCATTTTCGAGTGACTTAAATGAGATTAATAATAACACCATAGTTTCATTTATCCCCATTAAAGGCATAGACTCGGTTAATTGGTATGTAGGTGTCGTACTTGACAGCGAAAAAGCTTACCAACCCATGGTGAACTCGAGAAACATTGCCATTATTGTGGTTATAGCTAGCTTACTTGCAACAATTATTCTTATGCATTTATTGTTTAGCTATTTAATGAAACCTATTCATACCTTAAACCTTGCCATAAAAGGTATTTCTCGTGGCGACGGTGATTTAACCCAACGTTTATCGGTTGAGAGCCACGATGAGTTTGGTGAACTATCAGAAAACTTTAATGATTTTATAGAAACTATGCATCATTCGATGCGACGAGTTAAAGAGTCAGCGGCGAATTTACAACAGCAGATTGGCCAAGTTCGACAAAGTTCACAAGTCGGTATTGATATGGCCGATCAACAGCTTAATCGTGGTGAAAGTGTATCGACAGCGGTAACCGAGTTAAATAACTCTTCACAAGAAATTTCGACTAACGCACTAACGGCTTCTAACTTAACATCAGGCATGCAAGCACAGTCAAATGAAGGGCTGGTGGCACTCAATGAAAATATTCAGTCAATTGAACATTTGTCGAAAATAATGACGCAGTCAAGCGGCGAAATCGAAAAATTAAGCAGTGAAACTAAAAATATAGTCAGCATTTTAGATGTTATTAAAGGGGTTAGTTCACAAACTAATTTACTCGCGTTAAATGCGGCTATTGAAGCGGCACGAGCAGGGGAACAGGGTCGAGGTTTTGCTGTGGTAGCTGATGAAGTTAGACAGTTAGCACAACGCACTCAAGAAGCGGCACTGGAAATCGAAACCATGATTGATAACTTAGAAACAGGCACTGACGCGGTGGTTATTTCTATGGACGAAAGTCAAAAAAATAGTACCAGTAGTGTGCAAAAAGCCAAAGTAGCCGACGAAAAAATGCAATTAATTATTCATATGTTACAACAGGTTGATAATGAAAATCATGCAGTAACTGAAGCTACTCAACAACAAGTTAATGTGATCAGATCAATTGATGAAGATATATTAAATTTGATGGATTTAAATCAGCAAGGCGTACAAAATTTACAGCAAACGCAGCAAGCTTGTGACAGTTTACAACAAGAATTCACCGGCTTAAATGATATAGTGGGTAAGTTTAAAGTCTAACGAGCAAGTGTAAAAAAAAGCTAGATAACGTGAGTTATCTAGCTTTTTTTATTGTATCGCCAACAATAAGTGTTGAGTGCTGGCTAATAATAAAGTTTAACCAAAGTAAGCAGCTAAATCTTCACTACCACCAATGTTTTTACCATCAATAAATACTTGTGGTACGGTATCTGAGTTAGTAATAGCACGGAACATTGAAGTATTTACGTCGCTACCAACGATCAATTCTTCAAACTTTAAACCTTGGCTTGTTAATAATGCTTTAGCCTTTTTACAAAATGGACAATCCGGCTTACTAAAAATTGTAATTTCTTGAGACTGCACCGCTTCAGGATTAATGTAATTGAGCATGGTATCGGCGTCAGATACTTCAAATGGGTCGCCAGGTAAATCAGGTTCAATGAACATTTTTTCTATAACGCCATTTTTTACTAGCATTGAATAGCGCCAGCTACGCTTACCAAAACCAATTTCTTTTTTATCAACTAATAAACCCATCGCTTGAGTAAAGTCACCATTGCCATCAGGAATGAAACTAATGTTGGCTGCGTCTTTGTCTTGTGCCCAAGCATTCATTACAAAGGTATCGTTAACAGAAATACAAACAATTTCATCAACACCATTAGCGTTAAATTTTTTCGCTAGTTCATTGTATCTTGGTAAATGTGAAGATGAACAAGTCGGTGTAAATGCGCCTGGTAATGAAAATACAATGACGGTTTTATTAGCAAAAATTTCATCACTGTTTCGACTTGCCCAACCATCGGCAGTAATAATAGGAAAAGTAGTGTTTGGAACTTGCTGTGTTTCTTTATTGGTAAACATAGTCACTCGCTTTGATTGATTTGAATCGATTAAGTGGTACTAGTATGGGTGAATAACTTGATTTAATAAAGTGATAAAAACAATTCACAATGATTGATTAAAGCGATTGATAATAAAAAAATTAATCTAGATTGATGATGAAAGAATCACATGACTTATAACAATAGCCAACGTTTAATTTCTTCGGTCATTATATCTAGTTGTAAATAAAGGTGGCTAGCAGATGCTTTTATATCTTTACTATTTTCAGCCCTGGCTTGCTGGCTAACCTCATTGAGCGTTTTAGCTATTTCAGGGTGGGAAAAATACCGTGTACTGCCTTTTAGCTTGTGAGCAAGTGCTTGTATATATTTATGATCAAAATTCTCGGTGGCGCTGAGCCACTGCTTTTTTTCTTTTTGCCATGAAGCGATAAAAAGTCGACCAACATTTTTACTCAGTTCGATGTCGTGCTCATTATTTTTCAGCAGCATGTCTAAATCAAAAAGGCTGAAATTTTGTTTAGTTAAGTCGTTTTTCTGCTGCTTCTTTAATAACTGTCGATAAGCATTGTTGAGCTTGTTGGTTATTTCTTCCTGTGGGCAAGGTTTAGCCATATAGTCATTGAAACCTGCAGTAATACACCTTTCTGCCGCGCCACTCAAAGCATCGGCGGTTACAGCAATTAACCAAAGCGGTCGGCTTTGCTCGCTTGCTGTTAACGTTTGAGCGAGTTCAAAACCATCAACATTTGGCATATGACAATCAGATATAATAATGTCATAAGCCTGTTTTTCATGTAAATCTAAAGCTTCTTGGCCGTCGTAAGCAATATCGGCTTTAATATTTAGACGCGCAAGTTGCGCACAGAGCACTTTAACGTTTACTAGGTTATCTTCGGCAATAAGAATACGTAGATCTTGAAAACGGTTATCGTCAGCGGCATTAATTAAACGCGTATTACTGCGACGGTTATCGGTGGAACTTTCTAAAGTTGACTGTTTTAGCTTTAAGCTAAAATGGAAAGAACTCCCTTGGTTTAGCGTTGAATCAATCTTAATTTCGCTACCCATCGCTGATATTATTTCTTGGCAAATACTTAACCCTAAACCCGTACCACCATATTTTCGCGTAATGTCGTCATCGGCTTGAATGAAGGGAGTAAATAAGAACGTTTGTTTTTCCGCCGCTATGCCCATGCCGGTGTCTTTTACTTCAAAATAAAGTGTGTCGTAGGTATTTTTATTGATAACCTCACTGCTAGCCACCGTAACAATTAAATCGATTTGCCCTTTATCGGTGAACTTAATCGCGTTACTAAGCAAATTATTAAGCACTTGTGTGAAGCGTGTTGGGTCGGTTAAATAGCAGTGGCTTATTTTATTGTCTATGTGTAAGTTAATTTCTAATGGTTTGTGGTGTTCAATGTGATTGAAGCCACTAATAATATTTTTACAAAGTAAATTAAAATTCACTGGCACCGACTCTAAAGTCAGTTTGCCGGCGTCCATCTTTGAAAAGTCGAGCACATCATTGAGCAAAGCGAGTAAGTTGGTTGCCGAGCCTTGTAATGTTTCAAGTAAATCATTCTGCTCTTTATTTAAAGGTGTGAAAGCAAGGGCTTCTGCCATACCTAATACACCGTTCATCGGCGTTCTAATTTCATGACTCATCCGCGCAAGAAAAGTTATTTTCGCTTGAGCTGATTTTTCAGCTTCTATTTTTGCAGACTCAGCAATTGATAATGCATGTTCAATTTTTAGTTGGGCAAGCTTTCTGACCCTAAGCTGTCGATAATAAATCCAAAAAATAATCAGCCCAAAAAGCATAATAGCGACAAACAAATAACTAACATTTCGATAAGCATTAGCAATTTGTTTATCGGCATTATTTTCATGGAAAGCCGTTTGACTCCATTTTGCATAAAGTCTTTCGTAATCTGTGGCAGAAAGACTTTTAATGGTGCGATTAAGTAAGCTAATAATAATATCGTTACCGGGGTTACTCGCGAAAAAAAACTGAGCATTATCATTAAAGTTTATTAATGGTTGGCTAGTGAGATTTGAGAGTTGATTTTCTTTAACCAAATAAGAAGAAATCAGAGAGCCACCAATAAAGACATCAGATTCACCCAAAGATACTGAAGTAATGGCCGCATTCATCGAGTCAAAGTAATTAAGGTGTGCAAAAGGAAGTTTTTCTATTAATAATTGGGTGGCATTAAAATTATTAACCACAGCAACTTTTTTGTCACCTATGCCACTTAAACCATCTATTATCGTGTCATTATAGCGATAAACCATACTATAACTGGCTTGCAAATAAGGCTCAGAAAAAATAAGCTTTTTCTCTCGGTCTTTATTGCGCTCAACCAACGGCAGTACATTAATTTTTTGCTGTGCTAAAGACGAAAAAATTTGCTCAATATTTTTTACATAAACAGGTTTATAGATAATACCGGTTCGCTCAGTTGAAAGCGTAAATAAATCAATGGTGAAGCCGCGCTCGGTAATGTGATTAAAGTTTTTAGTAATAATGTAGGGCGGAAAACCTCCAGACACCACAGGAAAGGAAAGTTGATTATGGTCAATAATAAAATCTTTTTCAGCAACAGATAAATTTGTAAAATAGGCGCCAAAAGTTAACGAGATATTTCCTTCATTTAAGGTAATGTATTTGCTATTCCATAACTCGGCTTGTTGTCGACTCACTGAGCGAATGCCATCGTTAATTTTATGCATCAAGCTTCTATTGTTTTTATTCACGGCAAAACGAAAGTAAACTTCTGGTGCTTCATCTTCAGTAATATGAAAATCACCACTGAGCTTATATTCGTTTAACTTTTCATTAAGTAACCAGGGTTTTGTTGCATATAAGGCATCATATTTTTGATAATCGCCAAGCAGCTTATCAATATCTTGATAATAATAACGTTCAATATGGCGACTAAGAAAATTTAAAGTTGACTGATCGTCAGAGTAGATACCTATTTGCAGACCATTACTTTTATTACTTTGAATGCGACGAAACACTTTTTGTTTGAATTTAGCATAGGGAATACTAAAAACTAAGTCTGTTTGATCTTGCTGGTAACGAGTAACGGCGACCACATCAATACTCTTATTAGCAAGCGATTGATAAGCCTTTTCTGTTGGCATGTAGCTAAACGATACTTCACGTTGATTATCTATTGCCCAAATCTGCCAATACTCTTTAAGAAAGTTAACCAGCAGTTGAAACTTCTCTCCAGAAGCTGCATTGATTGACGACCTATCAGGTAAAGCTATTCGAAGGGGCGCTTTATTGTGGGATAGTTGCTCTGCATAGACACTAAAAGTGACTAACAAAATACTGCACAATAATGTGCGCTTAAGCCAAGTAGACAAGGGCCATAACATACTCTTTATATCGCTTATAATGTCATCATCCATGGTTTAAAACTTAGATTTTTATTTAAGTTTATCTATGAAGGCAGAAGTGAAGTATTAATAAATACACTCTATGCTATAAGTTGCAAACCAGCAAATTTTAATAAATAAGTGATTGATTTAATATAATGAAAATCAGATGTTTTTTAGGTAATACGACTTACTGCTACCCGGGGGCTTATTAAATAAACCTTAGTGGCCAACAAGTAAAGCAACTAAAAAGATCAGCATCACAACGCAATAAATTTGCTTGCTACAGTAACAGCATGATAAATTACCCCTAAAGTTGTATATACAATTAAAAGGTTGAAGATGTCTAACACTTACACGTTAATAAAAGGTCGAATTCCATTGCTTATCAGCATGCCGCATAACGGTGAGGCTTTACCTGAATATATTGCCAATAAAATGACTGAACAAGGCAGGAGAGTGGCTGATACTGATTGGCATAAAGACAAGCTTTACGCGTTTGCTCAAGCGCTTGGTGCGTATATTATCATGCCCAAATATAGCCGCTATGTCATTGACCTAAATCGAGATCCAGCAGGTGTTGATTTATACCCTGGTGCCAACAGTACTGAATTGTGTCCGACGACTTCATTTGACCTTGCGCCACTTTACCTTGAAGGACAAGCACCAGACAAAGATGAAATATTACATCGAGTAACCACGTATTGGCAGCCTTATCATAAAGCATTAAAAAGCACTCTAGCTGACATGCAGAATGAATTTGGTAAAGCCGTTTTACTAGAGGCTCATTCTATTTTGTCGACCGTGCCGAGATTTTTTGAAGGCCAATTACCCGATTTTAATTTTGGTACCGCTGATGGTAAAAGCTGCGCGCCTGAATTAATCACTGCACTACAAAAACTTGATTACTCACCTTATAGCATGATCACTAACGGGCGGTTTAAAGGCGGCTTTATTACTCGAGAGTATGGTCAACCGCAAAAAAATATTCATGCGGTACAGTTAGAGCTTTCACAACGTACTTACATGAGTGAGCCCAGTCCAGAATACAATGAAGCGTTGGCAAGTGAGGTTATTCCTAAGCTTAAACAGTTAGTAGAAACCTTGATTAAGTTTTCACAACAAAAAGCCTAGTGTAGGTGTGCTCGTATGAATGAGTCGCGATAACTATTTTATTAAGCCTTAATCATTAGTCAGTGGTGAATAGGTAAACGCAGTAAATGTAGTAAATGTAGATTGGGTTTTACAACAAAAATTAGCAAAGGTATTTTCGATGAAGTTATTTGCAGAACGTATTTTATTAAGCAGCGGTTGGCACACGCAGCAAACATTAACCATAGAAAATGGAGTGATCACCGCAATAACATCAGGCCATATTGACGGCGCTGAGCAAGTAGGGGTTGTTATTCCTGGTATGGTTAATTGCCACTCCCATGCTTTTCAACGTGCCTTTGCGGGTTTCAGTGAACAAGGTAGTGAAGGGCAAGACAGTTTTTGGACATGGCGAAGCATCATGTACAAATTTATCGATCAACTGACGGTAAACGATGCCGAAATAATTGCCCGACAGCTTTATATTGAAATGCTTAAAATGGGTTATACCCGTGTTGCAGAATTTCATTATTTACATCATGAAATTAATGGTGAAAACCATGATGAACTTGCTGCCATGGCAAAAGCCATTTTTAAGGCCAGTCAGCAATCGGGAATTGGTTTAACATTATTACCGGTACTTTATCGTTTCAGAGGCTTTGGTCCTTTACCGGCAAATGACGGCCAAAAGCGCTTTATTAATTCAGTAGAACAATTCAATCAACTGGTCAGTGACTGCTTTGCCTTAAGTGCTGATTATCAAAATACCAATGTTGGCATTGCGCCTCACTCATTAAGAGCGGTTGACAAAACGTCGCTAGAGCAAGCAGTAAAACATGTTCGTAGTTTAGATCATAAAGCGCCAGTGCATATTCATATCGCTGAGCAGCAAAAAGAAGTCAATGATTGTTTAGCGCATTATGGTCAACGTCCGGTGGAATGGTTATTAAATAATGTCACATTAGACCCGCAATGGTGTTTGATTCATGCAACACATATCAACGAACAAGAACGCCAAGGAATTATTGCCAGTAAAGCGATTGCAGGAATTTGCCCAACCACTGAAGCAAATCTAGGTGACGGTATTTTCCCCACCAGTGAATTTTTAGCAGAAAATGGTACCTTAGCGATTGGCTCTGACAGCCATATTTCAGTGAATCCTATCGAAGAGTTACGCTGGTTAGAATACGCACAACGCTTAATTAAGCAACAACGTGCTATTTTAGCAACAGAAAATCAACCTTCAGTGGGTCGTAATTTGTGGCAACAAGCAGCCTTAGGCGGCGCTCAAAGTACAAATAGCAATACCGGTGAGTTAGCGATAGGTAAACAAGCGGATTTACTGGTACTTAATGCCAAAAAAGTGGCTTTGTTTGCTCACCACGACCAACACTTATTAGACAGTATGATTTTTGCAAGTCAGCATAATATGATTAACGACGTTATGGTCAATGGCCACTGGGTGATTAACGGCGGTGTTCATCACCTAGAGCAAGAGTCTGAACAAGCATTCTCTAAGCTATTGGCCAGTCTTTCTGCTTAGCATTAAACGGTTATCGCGCATCTAAGTTTTAGAACTGCTCGATAACAGCTTTATATCTTTTATAGGTTATTAATTTTTTAATTTACCTATAATAAAGAACTATACTGAGCAATTGTTTTACAAACTTTCGCTTGGTTGTCTCGGTGCAAATGTGGGGATTGTTGTTTGGCATTACAAAAATCAGTAAAAAAAGCTTTTACCGACTTTCTATCGCTGGTTATTTCTTTTAAAAATTGTTGTTCTTCAAGACTAAAATTGACAAGCTGACTCTTTAAGTCAGTATAAATTTTATCGGCCTTCAACCTTACTTTGGTATCTGTAGCTTCTGAAAAGGCATTAGAAATGACGTTTTTCTGTTCTGAAAACCACTCGTCTACTTCTGGTTGTGGATAAAAGTGTAAAAATAATGCCGCGGCGACGATTAAGATCAATAAATTTTTCATAATTCTTTATATAATTGAATGATTATATAAGAATAATCAATTTTGGGCTTATTCACTAATATTAATTGTTTTATAACGTATTCTTAGATAAATATCGTTATAATCTTGAGGCTCTCGTATATCAAGGATTTATCGTGAAATCAGAAGACAAGATCAAAAAAGCGCAGATACAAATTCCCGTTAAAAACATTAAAATACATCAACCCAATCAGGTAGAAACCTACCAGCCTCGTGATCAAATTTATGTGCGCAAAGTAAGTGGTATTTTCCAATTACTTAGGCAGCGGATGAACTTTTTTTTCTTAGCACTTTTTGCGGTACTGCCTTGGTTGCGATATAACGATCATCAAGCCATTTTATTTGATATTGCCGAACAACGCTTCACGCTCTTTGGACTAACCTTGTGGCCACAAGATTTAACCTTACTCGCTTGGCTCTGTATTCTTAGTGCTTTTTTACTGTTTTTTGTTACCACCTTTTTAGGGCGTGTTTGGTGTGGATATTTATGCCCACAAACTGTCTGGACCTTTATTTTTATCTGGTTTGAAGAAAAAATTGAAGGTACCGCTAATCAGCGTAAAAAACTGGACAGCCGCGAACTTGATTTTGACAAATTCTGGCGTAAAGCCTTAAAACATACTTGTTGGTTATTTTTCTCAATACTAACGGCACTAACGTTTGTCGGTTATTTTGCACCGGTTGATGAAGTGTTTATTGACTTTTTTACTTTTCAGGCCTCGTTTGCTTTAGCAGCGACTGTTTGGTTCTTTGCTTTTTGTACTTATGGTAATGCTGGCTGGATGCGTGAAATTATGTGTCTACATATGTGTCCTTATGCACGCTTCCAATCAGCGATGTTTGATAAAGATACCTTAACGGTTTCATATGACTTTAATCGCGGTGAAAGCCGTGGTGCACGCTCTCGTAAAGTAGCACATGAATCATTAGAATTAGGTGACTGTATTGACTGCAACCTTTGTGTGCAGGTCTGTCCAACCGGTATAGATATTCGTAACGGCTTACAATATGAATGTATAAACTGTGGTGCATGTGTTGACGCATGTGACGGGGTTATGGACAAAATGAATTACCCGAAAGGGCTAATACGTTACACCACCGAACATGAGTTACAAGGTAAAAAAGTTCATTTTATTCGTTCAAAATTAGTGGGTTATGCCATCGTTCTGGTAGTAATGTGTAGCTTGTTAGTTTTAGAAATTGTTAATCGAGCTCCGGTCACTATGGACATTATTCGCGACAGAAATGAACTGGCCAAAGAAAAATTTAACGGTGATATAGAAAATGTGTACACCTTAAAAATCTTAAATAAATCGCAAACTGATAACGTTTATCGCTTGTCTGTTAAGGGTATTGAAAACACTAAGTGGCATGGCGAACAAGAAGTCATGGTAAAAGCCGCCGCTGTGTATACGTTACCAATGAGTCTGTCCGTAGACCCCTATGAATTAAAAGGTTACATGACCGATATTTCATTTGTTATTGAGTTGGTTTCAGAGGAAGATGATGTTTCTCTTGAACATGAAAGCAGGTTTTTTAATAAACGCTAATGTCTGTATTTGATTTTACTACCCTATCACCCGACTTGATCTTAGATGGCCTAGAAAGTACTGGCCTCTTTGTTGACAGTGGCTTGCTGGCTTTAAATAGTTATGAAAACCGTGTTTATCAATTTCACGACGAAGATAAGAAAAAATACGTCACCAAGTTTTATCGACCACAACGCTGGACCGAAGCTGAACTTAGAGAAGAGCATAGCTTTTCTTTTGAGTTAGCAAAACATGAATTACCTTTAGTTGCGCCGTTAAAAATTGGTGGTGAATCGCTTTTTTCTCATCAAGGTTTTCATTTTGCTATCTACCCTTGTCGGGGCGGACGTATTTTCGAAGTAGACAATTTAGATCAGCTTGAATGGATGGGACGATTTTTAGGGCGTATTCATGCCGTTGCGGCGACAAAACCTTTTAAACATCGCCCGACCTATAACAAGCAAGAAATGCTTTTTCAGGCCACCGATATTATAAAAGACTCTGGTTTTGTGCCACATTACCTAAGCAAAGCTTTTTTTACTATTTTAGAACAAGTGGTTGATATTGCTGCGCAACAATATCAACCCAGCCATGAAATACGTTTACACGGTGATTGTCATGCCGGTAATATTTTATGGACAGACAAAGGTCCACATTTCGTCGATTTAGATGATTGTCGCATGGGACCTGCTATTCAAGACCTATGGATGATGCTTTCAGGTGATCGCCAACAACGGTTATTACAACTTGATACTATGCTTTCGGGATACGAAGAGTTTTATTCATTTGAACCCAAGCAACTTATTTTGATAGAATCATTACGTACCATGCGTGTTGTTAATTATATGGCTTGGTTATGTAAGCGCTGGCAAGACCCAGCGTTCCCGCATAACTTCCCATGGTTTAATACCGATAAGTATTGGGAACAGCAAATTTTAATGTTGAAAGAGCAAGTGTCTGCCCTTCAACAGCCACCATTAAGTTTATTACCTGCATAATTATTAATAGCGCAGGGCTATTGTTTGAGGAAAAACGTTAAATGAAAAAATTATTGAGTTTATTTGTGATGTTATTATTGCCATTAATGGCATCAGCAGCAAATTATCAAGAAGGTACGCATTACACGATCGTGAGCGAACAGGCGACCAAAAAGCCTGAAGTACGTGAATTCTTTTCATTTTACTGTCCACATTGTTTCAAGTTTTCACCTTTCATGACTAGCGTTAAAAAGCAGTTACCAGCAGGAGTTAAATTTGAATTCAATCACGTTGATTTTTTACGCGGCGCTTCTCAAGTTATGCAGGAAACGTTAAGTAAAGCGGTAGTTGTTGCCGAGCAAATGGACATGGAAAGTAAGCTAATGGGCGCACTTTTTAATTATATTCATGTGCAGCGCGCAGTCTTTACTTCTGAAAAAGATATTCGTAATGTTTTTGTTTTGAATGGCGCTGATGGCGAAAAGTTTGACAAATTAATGAAAAGCTTTGGTGTAAATAGCCAAGTAAAACAAATGAAGAAAAAGCAAACCTACTACGCAAAAAGTGGTGGTTTAACAGGTGTGCCAGCCGTTATTGTTAATGGCCGCTACAAAATTGAAAATGCAGGTTTAGACAAAAACAACTTTGAAGCTGACTATAATAACTTAGTGAAGTACTTGTTAACACTCAACTAAATGACCGTTAGCAAGACAATAAAAAAGGAGCTAAACAGCTCCTTTTTTATTGCGTTTTTTTTCTTTTTTATACAATAAATAGCCAAAAATTAACGCAACAACCAGTAAAGATAAACTCAGTAATATTTGCTGTTCCTCACCAACTTTAATACCTGCGCCCAGTAATGAAAATATCAACATCTGTGGAATAAAGCCAACACAAGTGCCTGTAACATATGGGATAAACTTTACCTTAGCCATGCCTGCCAATATGTTGGTTAAAAAGTTTGAGCCCGCAGGTAACAAACGAATGACTAGGGCTTTGCTGAAGGTGTCCGTTGAGAAAAAAGCAGACAGCACCATTACTTTGTCGGGGTAAGCGTCAAGCACCCTTTGTCTAAAAAAGGTTTTTGCGATAAATAACGTTAGCATGCAACCGAGTGTTGCCGCTAAAGTGGCCAGCAACGTCCCATAAACAATGCCAAAGATGTAACCACAAGAAAAAGCAGCGACTTGCCTGGGTAAACCGATACTGGTCAGTAATGCCAATAGGCTTAACACCATTAACACCCCCAGATACCCTTGAGGAATAAACTGGTCAAGTAGTGGCTGTAGGTTGTTGTTTTTCAATACATCTAAAGAAAATAACACGCTAAAAAGAATGGCAATACTAATTAATGTGGTCATTAAAAAAAGTGTTTTAGTTTGTTTGCTCAGCATCTCTATCCATATTAAACAATCATATCTGATAAAATTTTCGCTTTAGCTAAACTAAACTCTTCATCGGTTAAAAAACCCTGTTGCTTTAAATCAACAAGCTTGTCTAGCGAACTTATTAATTCGGAGTCATGAACAACAATGTCGTGCAATACCGCTGCGGTTTGCTTACTAGGTAGCGGTTCTTCTATTACGGATGCATCAATGCTTTCAGGCTCGGCCTTTTTTTTCTTAAAAACTTTTTTTATCGCGCTCTTAGCGATGGTTACTTTCAGCGGTCGTACCGTTGTTGCTTCTGGATTCAGCTGGCTGGCAATAAACCAACTCCAATCAATTAATGACTCTAAAATATCAAAATATTTAGCTTTGGTTAGACGCTGGTTACCTTTTCTAAAATATAAGCATACAACATATGTTTTAGCGTTTTTATCGGTTAAATAAAGCAGGACTTGTCGAGTTTCATCATCAATAAGCTTATGGCGATGCGCTTGATCAAATGACAAGCGCAGTTTGTTCTCGCATTGCTCATTGTAACCATGGTCAATATCTTCATTAATAATACTGACGTTGTTATCGTTTACCCAAATTTCACTTTTAACTATATCGGCAGTAGCCAATTGACTGTCTATTTCTGACTGATGGCGCTTGTAAAACGATACGGTTGTTTGGCTAGTATCGAGTTCAAAGCGTGCAAACATACCTCTTAATTTTGCTTTTTGATTGACCGTTTTTAGCCGTACTCGATAAAGCACCACCGCAACCACTAATATAAACAGGGTAAGCAGTAGTTTGCCATAAGCGCTATTGTTGAGTGGCAACAATTGTTCATCACTTTTATTCTCTAACTGAATACTCTTACTATTGTCACTTTTTAACGGGATAGCCTTTACCGATAATAATTGTTTATTGGTTAAATCTAACAGTAAGGGTTCGCCGTTGTGATCAAAGAGTAATGACACTTTATTTTTTGGAGAAAGCTCATCACGACTAAACGACAAAATAGGTAATGCAGCGCGACTTTGAGCCTCACTATTTACCATCGTGGTATTCAATTGGGCAAGTTGCCAATTTTTTGCATCGTTAATAAGATATAAGACACTTCCCACTGACGCTTCTAGGTTTCGCCCATAATAAGGGAAAATATTTCCATCAGTTCCTTGAGTAGATTTCAGCGGAAAAACAAGGTTATTTTGGTAAGAGTCTCGCCAGTCAGCACCTTTATCAGCAACAACAACTTGGTGACCGCCATCGTAGTCATGTTCTACGAGTAATGCGCCATAATGTTTTTTTGACCACGAAAAAGAACTAATGCTTTGAGCGCCTAAAATAAAGATCTCATTGTTAACGTCGTTTGTTTTCATAAAAGGGTTACTACTGGGCACCCTATAATTTCTTAAGCCAAATTTCTCAGGGTTAATGCGTAACACAACGCCAGAATATAAAGCACCTTCGCTAGCGTTGGCTGAGCTAGCGTTACTGTCAGATAAAGCAACAAGCATTAAGCCATAATCATCGTGCCATACTTTATTATATGGATTAAAGGCAATTTTCTGTATTTGATGTGTGGCAGTTGGCACCGCAATTCTCAGCACTTCTCTGCGTTGCTGCACATCAATTTTAATTGCCGCTGTGTTGTCGTATTGCCACTGTGTTATCACAGCGTCAAATGGCAATGCAACGGGATCGGCTAACAGCGTTAATCGCGCAACATTATTATTTGTTTTAGCGGGCTCAATATGTGCAGTAAAAAAGTTTTGGAAGCCAGTTTTATCTGCTAACGAAAAACTGGGGTGTAACGTTAGCGCGGTTAATTTAACTTGTTTATCGGTAGTATGATTATTTAAAGGTAAGCTTGCTAAAAAAGTGAGCTTGGCATTATTAAGTAAAGACAATTCGCCAGCAGCGTCTGCAATTAAGTATTGTTGCTTATTCTCATTATTAACAGGTAATGCAATAACGGTTATTTTATTGGTTGAACTTAGGCTAGGTAGCTGCGCTAAAACTTCGAGTTGAACTTCTTCAGCAATCGTTGTTAAGGGCGTTAATAGGCAGCAAAAAGCCAGCAACACTGGAAGTGTTTGCGTAGTTATTTTTTTTATATAATGAAAAACGTCCATATTTTGCCAACAATCCTAATTTTATAAAATTATAGATAATCCGTTTTAATGTTTCAATAAAATGACTTGGTGTGAATCAATAAATTGTGATTTTTTACTATCATTGAGATAGCTTAATCTTCCGTCGACAACTAATTGGTCGCCTAGCTCGGCCTTATCTTTAATATAATGTGCTTGTTTTCCCCAGATATGTACCGAACGTTCGATAGAAATATTTTGGGTTTGCTGTGTTATAGGCGAATACACTAAATTATTAACGGTTAAGTTAAGCGCGACTAATTCTTTATTATTCTCGGTTAGTACTAAATTAATATCGCTGCTTATTTCACCACTCATATGCACTTGGTTTATTGATTGGGCGTAACCCTTTGCAAATGTTTGTGCATAAGTGGCGTGTAATATTTCACGGTTAGCTTTTTTACTATTAAGTAAATAGCCTTGCACTAAAATAACATCACCCTTTTGCGAGTGAATAAGTGAACGATCAACAATATCACCAATAACTTTAACCGTATGATAACTCGTCCATTCTTTAAACTGTTGGCTCGTTTTGTCAAACCATCGGCTATGGGTCGCTAATACTAACTCAGCTACAGCAACGACCGGGTTTGCTTGATAACGAATATCAGGCTTAGCAACTAAATTTCCTAATAAGGTTACTGAACATAAATGATTTTGGCTTAGATGATTTGTCATGGCAATTTAATAAAAAAAACTATAGTGCTAATTTACTGAAAATCATCAGATTAAGCAAATACATGACATTAAATAACCATAATTTTTCTGTACTTTGATGATAAAATTGTTAGTATGCCGAACAAACCAAGGGGTGCAATAAAAAGCTGTTGTTAATAGGCTTTTGTATTGCTGAGAATTTTTACCCTTAATACCTGAAACGGATAATGCCGGCGTAGGAATGGTTAATATGTTGAATATTTATCGTAAACACTTTGTGTAAGTGCTTACTTATGGTGTATTTGCCTTATTGCTCTTTTTTGCTTGCATGCCACAAAAAGAGCCCAGTATGAATTTTATAAAATCTCCTATTTCAATTGCGGTAACAACGACTTTATTGACTTTTGCTAGCGTCACACAAGCAAATGAATCAACTGATATTGAGCGTATAACCGTCACTTCCAGTTTTAATAAGCAATCTTTAGCGCAAGCTCCTACTAGTATTGCAATCATCGACCAACAAAAAATAGCTGAGCAGGGCATTCAACATTTTGAAGAAGTTATTAATGGTGTCGCCAACTTAAATTTCTCTGGTGGAACATCTCGTCCGAAATATTTACAAATTAGAGGCGTCGGTGAACGCTCTGAATACCGCGGTGCGCCAAACTCATCAGTGGGTTTCATTGTTGACGATATCGATTTGTCAGGCTTGGGCATGGCAGCTTCTATGTACGATGTTCAACAAGTTGAAGTCTTAAGAGGTCCACAAGGTACACGTTTTGGTGCCAATGCGCTTGCGGGTTTAATTTACATAAAATCAAAAGACGCAACAGAATTACCTGAGCATGGTTTTAAAGTAACGTTAGGCAATGACGACTTAATTAATGTTGCCGGTTATAGCTCTGGTGCTGTCACCGAAGACTTAAATTACCGCATATCATTAGAGCAACATCAACAAAACGGTTATCGCGACAATCTTTATCTAAATAGAGATGATACTAATGGCATTGACGAGTTTTCTGGAAAGTTCAAATTGCAATATACGGCAACAGAAGATTTAAGTGTTGATTTTACTTATATATTTGCGGATAACGATAATAGTTTCGACCCATGGACATTAGATAACAACGGCTTTAATACGATCACGGACAACCCAGGTGTTGATAATCAAAAATCGCATGGCGGGGCACTAAAATTTAGTTTTGAAGGTTTGTCATTCGCAAAATTCGAAGCGATAAGCAGCTATACCACGACAGAGCATCAGCACGCTTATGATGGTGATTGGGCAAACGCAGATTATTGGGCAAGTAAAAGTTGTGATGGTGCGCCATGTGAATACAGTTACCTGTGGGACAAACGCGCCGATAGAGATGTTTGGTCACAAGAGTTTCGATTATCATCAAATGACGCCTCAAGAATTTTTGACAATACAACTGCTTGGCTAGTGGGTACTTACATTAGCAAAATGAATGAAGATAACGACCTTGACTCTTTTTATAATGGTTGGGAAGACGAAATACTCGACTCTACATACTCAGCTAATAATTATGCAATTTTTACCCAGTTAGACAGTGTTCTTAGCTATGGCCATGAGTTATCAGTAGGTTTGCGCGTTGAAAAACGTTCAACCGATTATAGCGATAGTGCTGGCGATGAGTTTGACCCGTCTGAAACCATGTGGGGCGGACACATCGCCTTAAGTAAGATCATTAACAATGAGCATTCTGCTTATGTTCGTGTCGCGCGTGGCTACAAAGCGGGTGGTTTTAATATGGACTTACCCGAGCAATTAATCCAATTTAAAGAATTTGATACCGAAGTCTTAGTCAATTATGAATTAGGTCTGCAATCGAATATGCTAAATAATACCTTAGTCAGTCGACTAGCCTTATTCTATATGGACAGACAAGATCAACAAGTTAATGCTTCTCAACAGAACCCTGATAAGCCACAGCAATTTACCATTTACACGGCAAATGCCACCAGTTCAAGCAGTTACGGTTTGGAACTTGAGTTAACATACCAAGTTAATAATAATTTAACGATCGACTCGACAGTGGGCTACCTAAACGCAACATATGATGTTTATGGTTATTCTGACAAGTACGGTACAAACATTGACATTTCAGGACGCGATTTAGCACACGCACCAAGCTATACCTTCAGCCTTGGCTCTACGTATCGCAGCGACAATGGCGTTGTCTTCAATGTGAACTGGTCAGGAAAAGATGAATTTTTCTTCTCTGATAGCCATGACGAAAAAGCGTCAAGTTCAAACTTATTGAATGCGAAAGTTGCTTATGAACTCGCTGATTGGTCTATTTCACTTTGGGCTAGAAATATTACCGATGAAAAAATCGCAACACGCGGCTTCTTCTTCGGCAACGAACCTGATTTAGATTGGGTAGCTAAAAAATATCAACGCTTTGGCGCACCAAGACAAATTGGTGTAACGTTTGATTATAACTTTTAAAGCTAAGCGCTCTTCAGCTAACACGCGGTCATCCTGAATTGATATGCCGCCATGTTGAAGTAACATGCCGTAATACTGAAGTAACACGCCGTTATGTTGAACTAACATGTCGTCATGCTGAATTTATTTCAGTATCTGTATTCGTTGCTAAAAGTAATGAGATCCTGAAACAAGTTCAGGATGACGTTTTTTAGCTTGGCAGAGCCGTTGTTAAAAGCCGCCTTGCCGTTATGCTGAACTAACACGTCGTCATGCTGAATTTATTTCAGTATCTGTATTCGTGGCTTAAAGTAATGAGGTCCTGAAACAAGTTCAGGATGACGGTTTTTTTAGCTTGGCAGAGCAGTTGTTAAAAACCGCCATGCCGTTATGTTGAAGTAACATGTCGTTATGATGAACTAACACGTCGTCATGCTGAATTTATTTCAGTATCTGTATTCGTGACTTAAAGTAATGAGATCCTGAAACAAGTTCAGGATGACGGAGGGTGTTCAGGATTACGGGTTTTTTAGCTTGGCAGAGCCGTTGTTAAAAGCCGCCTTGCCGTCATGTTGAACTAACACGTCGTCATGCTGAATTTATTTCAGTATCTGTATTCGTGGCTTCAAGTAATGAGATCCTGAAACAAGTTCAGGATGACGGGGGGTGTTCAGGATTACGGTTTTTTTTGTTCACTGGAAAAAGTGGCATACCATTAGGAAATAATATGAAAATATCTATAGAAATTAGTTTGTATCCTCTAGCTGAAGAAAAGTTTAAAACTGAAATTTGGGCATTCATTAAGCGCCTTCGAAATGTAGCGGGCTTAAATGTAGTGACTAATGGCATGAGTACACAAGTATTTGGTGATTACGACTTAGCTACCCGTCATGTCATGGCAGAAATAAAACATGTCCATCAAACCTTAAATGCTGCTGTTTTTGTGTGTAAGTTTATTGGTGGTGATCGCTCAGAAGTCGAAGCTGAAAGCTAATGGTTGAATCTTTATCAGCAACAGTCAATTATTTTGCGCATTTGCCTCTCTGGGAATTATTAGCGGTAATTTCAGCATTATTTTATGTGGTGTTAGCGGCAAAAGAAAATATTTGGTGTTGGCCAGCAGCGCTCGTGAGTACCATTATTTATAGCGTTATTTTTTATGATGTTTATTTATGGATGGACGCCTTACTGCAGGTTTATTATTTAGCGATGGCCATCTTTGGCTGGTATTGCTGGCGTCATGTTTCTTCGTCGCAAAATAACGCAACAAATAATAGTCATACAGGCACAGCATTGGCTATTCAAAGCTGGTCGCTACTCTTTCATACCAAAGTAGTGGTCTTACTAACTGCTTGCTCTTTGGCTGTTGGCTGGCTAATGGACAATTACACGCCAACACACTTCCCTTATTTAGATTCTGCAACTACGGTATTTGCGGTGTTTGCGACCTATTTAGTCACTAAAAAGGTTTTAGAGAATTGGTTGTACTGGATAGTCATCGATTTTGTTTCCATTTATCTCTATTTAGAAAAAGGCTTACAACCTACCGCTGTGTTATTTGGCTTATATGTAGTAATGGCTATGGTCGGTTATGCAATTTGGTATAGTAAATATCAAAAGAGTCATCAACAAGCAGCAGGCAATATAGCCTCGGCTACTGAGTAGTTGAGTGGCGGCTTTAATCAATCAAAAAAGTAACAGCAGCTCTGAAGAGATTAAAGCCTTACCTTGTTTTATTCATCGCGATTGTAAAATTGAGCGATTAACAGGGGGTGAAAGTCATCAATGTTTTAAAGTGACGGTTAACAAAAATACTATTGAGCAAAATTTTTTTGTAAAGTCTTTCGCGGGCCATCAACAAACAGCACAAGCCGAGATTGCCAGTCACTTATTAGCAGCAAACATGGGTGTAGCACCGGCTATCATTTATCATTCAGCAGCATGGCTTGTTACCGAGTTTATTACCGGTGATTCATTAAGCGGTTTTTATAAGCAACAAACTGTTAGTGTAGCTAATAACAAAGTTACGGTGGCGATGTACTTAATGGTAAAAACCCATCAGTTAACACCGCCAGAAAATCATCCGGTGTTAGCTATTGAAGAACTGCTTTACCACCAAGCTTCCAATAGTAAACTCTCGCAGTCTCAGCATGTCGCGCTAAAGAAAATAATCAGCGAAATAACACCTCCGCAAGCCAAGCATAATCACTTAGTACTTTGTCATGGTGATGTTAATTATGAAAACATTCGTGTAAGCGCTTTGTTTACTAATGAAAATCCGCAAAAGCATACTTGGTTAGTCGATTTCGAATGCAGCTGTTTAGCTGAAGCCGAATATGATCTCGCCATGTTTATTGCGATTAACGAATTCAGTGTTAACGATATAGATGCTCTAATACAAGACTATCAGCAATTTACTAATGCCACGATTGATAAAGAAAAAGTGTGTGCATATTTCGCTTGTTGTTATCTCATTAATGGCTTGTGGTACTTCGAGGCCGGCTATCAACACAAGCAAGCGCAAAAATTAATGGCTAAGGCACACCAGCAGTTTGTACTTTTTGATCAATTAGGCTTGTTAACAGAAAAAATAACATTATTATTTTAATCTGTACTATCTTTATTATCCTCAGTAATTTACTCAGTAATAGCTACTATTTATAAAGTAGCTCTATTGAATTTAGTTACTGGCTATTTAGTAGTTTATATCAACTTATATCGCGACGTTACTTTTGTATCACGGTGATTTATTTAAGTTATTGAACATCTGGCAGCGTAATAAAAATGCAATAAAGGCTTAAGATTTTAATAATGCAAATCAGCCGTTAAATATTTATTTTATTGTTATTCTTTTTGTTGATCAGGCGTGATGTCGATGCTAATATTTACTACAAAGATCATTCTGTTGTTTATCTATATAACAAGGAATGTTAGGTTTTTTACTTTCAAATCAGGGATTAACAATGAATAAAATTATGCTTACAACAGTTGCTGCGGCAATTTCTTTGACTTTATCGGCATGTTACCAAGATGATGGTACTGTTCTTGCGCCAAACCAAGCGCCACCGGTTCCACCAACACCTTCTACATTAGATGTATCAGGTTCTGGTATCAAAGGTGTATTAGCTAACGCTTTAGTTGAAGTTTTTGATAGCTCAGATGTAGAAACTGCTCTAGCTAACACTCAAACAGATGAAAATGGTGATTACACACTTTCATTAACTGATGCTTCTGGTGAAGCAATCACAGGTACTTTTTTCGTACGCGTAAGTGCTGACGAAGATACTACAATGATTTGTGATGCTGAAGCTTGTGGTGACGTAGTTAGAGGTGGAGTTGTTCCAGCATCACAATTAGTGGGCTTAGAACTTTCAACAATGAGCAATTCTGACGGTAGCGGTACAATCTCTGCTGAAGTTAATGCATTAACAACACTTGCAACTGAAACTATTTTAGCTGTAATTGAAGACGATGCAGATATTGACCTTTCTGACCCAGAAGTTTTTGAAGCGTTTCAAGTAGATGCTTCTCGAGTGATTGGTGCTACTTTAGGTTTAGATTTATCTGAAACTAACATTTTTGATGTTGTAATTGTTGATGCTTCTGTATCTGCAAATGTATCAACAGATGATATGATAGCAGCAACGTTAACGCTTATTAACGGTTCGCTTTCAGGTTTAGAGCCAGGCACTGATGAAACTCTTGCTGATGCAATTAAAACTTATATCGCTGCTGTTAAACTAGTTACTAAAGCGATTATTAATAACCCTGGTGCAGCATTAGATGCTGACTCAGTAGCGGCAATGGCAAGAATTAATGCTGTTCAAGCTAAAATTTCACAAGCAATTATAGGTTTAGCATCAGTTATTTCAGGCGATACAGGTAATACTGTCGGTATTGTAAATATTCCTGACGTAATCAATCCTGATGATATCGCAGCTTCTGTTGATCTAGATGACGACATTACTGGCGGTACAGGTGGTACTGGCGGTACAGGTGGTACTGGCGGTAACTAATCCCAGTAACTATTATCTGAATAAAAACCGATAGACTTATCTATCGGTTTTTTTTTGCCAGAAATGCTCAATAATAATGCTAAATATAGAGAAATAGATCAGAATAATCAGCTAAATATTTAATTGCCGAATAACCCCGTCACCGCCATAATCATTGCAAGATAGCCATATTTAATAATACCAGCATAGCGTTTGTAATAGTCGTGCTTTCACTCTTGTTTAGTCGTTTTAATTTAATTGTCTAAGTTAGCTTTAGTTTATCTATAGTTAGTTTATTGCAAGCTAGTTATAACCTAAGTTATTTAGTTATTTCGCTATTTCATTTTGGTTTGATATAATTTTTTGTAAGATTTTGACATCAAAAATGTAAAATAGGGCATATATGAATAAGAATAAATTAACACATTTAAAAGCACTGGAAGCTGAATCAATTCAAATAATGCGTGAAGTTGCTGCTGAATTTGATAATCCTGTTATGTTGTATTCAATAGGGAAAGATTCTTCTGTTCTTTTGCATTTAGCGCGTAAAGCTTTTTATCCGGGTAAAATTCCCTTCCCATTAATGCACGTTGATACGGATTGGAAATTCAAAGAAATGATTGAATTTCGTAATAATCTAGCAGAAAAGTATGACTTCGATTTAATCGTCCATAAAAACCCAGAAGGGCTTGCTATGGGTGTAGGTCCGTTTACTCACGGTAGTGCAAAACATACCGACATCATGAAAACACAAGGTTTGAAGCAAGCATTAGACATGCATGGTTTTGACGCCGCTTTTGGTGGTGCTCGTCGTGATGAAGAAAAGTCTCGTGCTAAAGAACGTGTTTATTCATTTCGTGATAAAAATCATCGTTGGGATCCTAAAAACCAACGTCCAGAGCTTTGGAATATTTATAACTCTAAAGTTGATCAAGGCGAAAGTATTCGTGTGTTCCCATTGTCTAATTGGACCGAGCTTGATATTTGGCAGTATATTTATCAAGAAGATATTGAAATGGTTCCACTTTATTTTGCAGCCAAAAGACCTGTTGTTAAGCGTGATGGCTCGTTAATCATGGTAGATGATGAACGCATGCCTCTAAATGAGGGCGAAGTGCCTGAAATGAAATCAGTACGTTTTAGAACGCTAGGTTGTTACCCACTTACCGGCGCTATTGAATCGACTGCAACAACATTGCCTGAAATTATTCAAGAAATGCTTTTAACAACCACTTCTGAGCGACAAGGTCGAGTCATTGATAATGATTCAGCCGGTTCAATGGAAAAGAAAAAAATGGAAGGGTACTTTTAATGAACACTGAACAAACATTATTGGCAACAGATATTGAAGGTTACTTAAAGCAGCATGAAAACAAAGATATGCTGCGTTTCATCACCTGTGGCAGTGTAGATGACGGAAAGTCGACATTAATAGGCCGCTTACTTTTTGATAGCAAAATGATTTTTGAAGATCAGATGGCTGCTATTGAAAAAGATTCTAAAAAGTTTAATACCACAGATGGTGATTTTGATTTAGCGTTACTCGTTGACGGTTTACAGTCTGAACGCGAACAGGGTATTACGATAGATGTTGCGTATCGTTACTTTGCTACCGAGCAACGTAAATTTATTATTGCCGATACTCCAGGCCATGAGCAGTACACACGTAACATGGCAACGGGTGCTTCTACATGTGACTTAGCCATTATATTAATTGATGCGCGTCACGGTGTGCAAGTACAAACAAGACGTCATTCATATATCTGTTCATTATTAGGTATTAAGCATGTGGTTATTGCTATTAATAAAATGGATGCAGTAGATTATGATCAAAAGACATACCAAAAAATTAAAAGTGATTACCGTGAATTTGCTAAATCATTAAACATTGAAGATGTTCGCTTTGTGCCTATTTCAGCTTTACGCGGCGATAACGTAGTCAACGAAAGTGAGCATATGCCTTGGTACCCGGGTTCACCTTTGCTTAAGTTATTGAATACCGTTCAAATTAGCGGTGAAAAAAATAGTGCTTTTCGTTTTCCTGTTCAATACGTTAATCGTCCTAATTTAGACTTTAGAGGATTTGCCGGTACGATCGCTTCAGGTGAAATTCGTGTTGGTGATACTATTGTTGCACTACCTTCAGGTAAGCAAAGTAAAATTAAGTCGATAGTAACTTTTGATGGTGAACTTGAAACGGCTTATGCCGATATGGCTGTAACGCTGACGCTTGAAGATGAGATAGATGTTAGTCGTGGTGATATGATCGTGCGACCGCATGAGCAACCCGCTTCTTCTAATACGTTTAGTGCAGATGTAGTGTGGATGGATGAAGCGGCACTACAAATAGACCGTGAATACATTATTAAAGTAGGCACTCATGCTACGTTTGGCTCTGTTGATAAAATAGAGTATAGCGTTAATGTTAATACCATGGAAAAGCAAGACGTACAGCATTTAGCGTTGAATGAAATAGGGCGTTGTAACTTTACGTTAAACGAACCTGTGCAGTTTGATGCTTATCAAGAGAACCGTCAAACAGGTGCTTTTATTATTATTGACCGTTTGACCAATGCAACAGTTGGCGCGGGCATGATAGCTTCACAACTGACGCAATTGGAAAAAGGACAGCCTAAAAAGTACAGTGATTACGAACTTGAGCTTAATGCGTTTGTTTGTAAGCACTTTCCTCATTGGGGAGCTAAAAACTTAGCTAAAAAGTAACGAGACTAAAAGATGTAAACTAAGGGCAATGAGGTCGTGTAAAAAACAGCTAGCAATATCTCAGTTTTTTACTCAGCCGCTTTGCTCTTAGTTATTATTTGTCTCTAATTTTTCTTAAGATTAGCTGTTAAAAGTTAACAGGGTTTATATATTTGAATATAGATGCAGCGTTCGTACTATTAATTTTTATTAGTACAATTATAGGTTTATTAAAGTTTCAAAAGCAACCTGGAAAGGTTTTTGGCTTTACTTTTATTGCCCTTATTATTAGCGGACAAGTTTCAAATGAAGCTGTGTTAGCCAGTATGTCTAATAAAGGCTTAATAACGCTTATTTTGTTGATACTGTGTTCTTTAGCGTTAGAAAAAACCCGCTTACTGCGTATACTCGCCAGCAAAGTTTTATTCTCAAGTTATGGCAAAACCTGGATCAGGCTTTTTAGTTTAACGGTTGTTTCTTCAGCCTTGTTAAATAATACCGCCGTTGTCTCTACCATGCTGGCGCCGATTCGCAATAACCCTTATCATTCTGCCAGTCGATTATTATTACCCTTGTCTTATGCGGCTATTTTTGGCGGTACGCTAACCTTAATTGGCACGTCTACTAACTTAATTGTTAACAGTTTAGTCTTAAATGCTGATCTACCTGCCTTAGGATTTTTTGATTTTTTCCCAGTAGGTGTTTTTATCGTCATTACTTGTGGCTGTGCGCTGTGGTTTTTATCTAAATATCTCCCCGAAACAGATATTAATTCAACGCTAGAAAGTTCATATTTATTAGATGCTAAAGTAGAACTTAACTCGGCATTGATTGGCAAAACCGTAGAAGAAAACGCTTTAAGGCATTTAGACTCTTTATTTTTAATTGAAATAATTCGCGCTGGGCAAACGATTACGCCTGTTTCTCCCGACCAAGTTATTAGTGCCAACGATAAGCTTATTTTTAATGGTGACGTTACTAAAGTAAACCAACTTAAGCAGTTTGATGGTTTAACTGTTTTTGCACACAAACAAGGCTTGTCTGATGACAACTTAACGGAAGTCTTTGTTCGTTCTGAAAGTGTACTCATTAATAAAACATTAAAAGGCGTTGGCTTTAGAGCTAAGTTTGATGCTGCTGTGGTAGCAATGAAAAGAGACGGGCAAGCTGTTACAGGTAAGCTTGGCGATGTTAGCATTCGTCCGGGTGATTACTTAGTGTTAGCAACTGGCCAAGATTTTAAAGCCAGAAATAATGTTGATAAAAACTTTATTGTTGTCAATGGCGTTGAGCCAGAATCAAAACTTACCGGTAAAAAAGAACCTTTTGTTATTATAAGTTTTTTCTTAACCGTAGCATTAAGTGCACTAGGGATTATTTCTTTATTCAAAGGAATGTTAGTGCTATTTTCTTTTTTCTTATTGTCGAATTGCTTGTCTAAAGATGAAGTGATTAGACGTTTTCCAATACAAATTTGGCTGATTATTTCTACGGCGCTAATGCTTGCCAGTGCGTTAATAAATAGTGGATTACTAACGTCTCTTGAAACGATTACTTCTTTGTCGGGCAGTATAACGCCGACCGTCGCCTTAATTATTATATTTTTATTAACGGTATTATTAACCGAGTTGGTCACTAATAATGCCGCAGCCGCGCTAATATTCCCAATAGCTTATAGTATAGCGTTGAGCTATGGTGTAAATATTACTCCCTTTATTATGGCAGTAGCCTTTGGTGCCAGTGCTAGTTTTATTAGCCCATACGGGTATCAAACCAATTTAATGGTCTTTAGTGCCGGGCAATACCAGTTGATAGATTTTATAAAAATAGGTGTGCCCATTAGCGTTATATATTGCACTACTGCGATTTGTAGTATTTTATATTTCTTCCCTTTTTAGCTATTAATAGCGTCCAATGATAAATGTGAATTATGAAAAAAAGTAACCCAGCAAGCCCTTATATAGAAAAAAATAACACAGAAAAATCGTCAGATGTGGTTTGGCATCAACAGAGTGTCACTGCTGAACAAAAGTCTCAATTAAAAGGCCATAAAGCGGTGTTGCTATGGTATACCGGCTTAAGTGGTTCGGGTAAATCTACCGTTGCCAACGCAGTTGAACAAAAATTACTGGAACGTGGCTGCCACAGTTATTTACTTGATGGTGACAATGTTCGCCACGGCTTAAATAACGATTTAGGGTTCACTGACGAAGACCGTATTGAAAATATACGCAGGATAGGTGAAGTGGCTAAGTTATTTGTAGACGCAGGTTTGCTTGTTTCAACGGCCTTTATTTCTCCTTTTCAAAAAGACAGAGACCAAGCCAGAGCCTTACTTAAAGACGCGTTATTTTTAGAGGTATTTATTGATACGCCTTTAGATGTTTGTGAAAGCCGTGATCCTAAAGGTTTATATAAAAAAGCCAGAGCGGGTGAAATCGCTAATTTTACTGGTATAAGTTCGGCTTATGAAGCCCCTGAAACTGCTGAAATACATATCGAAACAGCGCATTTGTCTATTGAGCAATGTGCAGATTTAGTGATAGACGCTTTAATAAAAAAACAAATTATAAAATCATAGTCTTTACCAATGGCTTTATCGAAAAAAAATAATTGTAAAGACTAAAAATAAAGGATTTATCTGTGAATTATGACGTATTTAATGGTGATGCCGACGGTATTATCGCCTTGCTGCAATTGCAATTAGCCAATCCGACAGTAAGTGTCAAAATTACCGGCGTTAAACGTGATATTGCTTTACTGCGACAGGTCGTTGAAATAACAAATGCTCAAGGCAATAGTAGAGACGATAGTGTTATTCGTGTTTTAGACATTTCAATGGAAAAAAATAAAGAGGCATTGAATACCTTATTAGCTGAAGGCGGCAACGTAACTTATATCGATCATCACCGTGCGGGTGACATTCCGGAACATGTAAATTTACAAACGCATATTGATTTAGATGCAAATACTTGTACGGCTTTAATCGTTGATAAGATTTTAGCTGGAAAGTTTCATCATTGGGCAATTTGTGCCGCTTTTGGGGATAATCTTATTGCTAAAGCGACTAAGTTAGCCAAATTAGCGGGTTTAAACGATAACGAATGCGAGCAGTTAGAAACGTTAGGTACCTTAATTAACTACAATGGTTATGGTTCACATATTGACGATTTGCATTTTCATCCGGCAAGGTTATATGAATTACTGTTAGCTTACTCAAGCCCTTTTGATGCGATTAAAGATCTAGACTCTCCTTATTATATTTTGCAAAAACTATATAACCAAGACCATTTAAAAGCCGTTAACACCAAAGCATTTTATGACACAGCGTTATTAACAGCATTTGAATTACCTGATGAAACATGGGCCAGAAGAATAAGTGGTGTTTTTGGCAATGAATTAGCCAATATAAACCCAAAGAAAGCACACGCTATTTTTACAATAAATACTGATAACACCTATACGGTTTCTTTAAGAGCGCCATTAGCGAATAAACAAGGTGCTGGTGATATTTGTAGTCAGTTTGCTACAGGTGGAGGACGTGCGGCTGCCGCTGGTATCAATGCGCTTCCTAAAGATAAAATTGAAGCGTTTTTAGCCGCAGTAGCAGCTTACTATAGCGAATGAGTGACGAGGTAAAATAGATAAGCGGTCATTGTAAAAATGAAACTGTTTATTTAACGTGAATTTTTTTTAGGAAAAAAGTGGTCCACCCGACAGGACTTGAACCTGTGACCTCACGCTTCGGAGGCGTGAACTCTATCCAGCTGAGCTACGGGTGGTTTGCTGTGTTAAGCGCGGCAAATACTATAATTAATCGTGAAAATTGTCTAGCTTTGTCGTCTTTATTTTCTGTACAGCAGGGAATTTTATCGTTCTTAGTCAAGCTAAGGATAAATAATGGAAAAAGATGTACTTTATTCCGCAACAACCCTAAAGTATTGGCTATAATAAAATCAGTTAATTTAACGCGTTATAGAATTGAATATGAAATCATGGAATAGTTTTATTAAGTTTTTGATGATTGGGATAACACTTTCCGTATCATTTTTTACATTGTCACAGAGTTACGATTTTGAACAGATCATTGTTGAACCCTACGCAGACACGATAAAACGGACAGGGAAACTTGATTTTAAAAGAACGTTAAATTTGTCATTTAAAAGTAGTGGATATTTAGCTAAGTTAGACGTTGATGAAGGGCAGTACTTTGAAAAAGATCAGCTCATTGCTTCTTTAGACACTCGTGAATTACTGCAAAATAAAAATGCTACTTATGCGCAATTATTACAAGCAAAGCGCGAAGTTAACCGCCAAAAAAAACTACTCGAAAATAAATTAAGCTCAGAACAAGATCTTGATGTGGCCTTAACTCGTGTTGAAACAAGCAGAGCTAACTATCAAGTTGCCTTTTATCATTTTGAAAAAGCAGAAATTTTTGCACCATTTTCAGGTGTGGTATTAAATCGTTATACTGAACTAGGTGAACTACAATCACCAGGCAGTAGTGTACTAAAAATAGCCGCTTTAGAACAAAATTGGGTGGTAAAAGTTGCCTTAACAGGTAACGAAGTCAGCCAAGTGCGTTTAGGTCAAAAAGTGAATGTTTCTATACAAGCACTTGGCGGTGTTATTGGCGAGGTAAGTAAAATACCTGCTATTGCTAATACCGATGGCAATATGTTTATTATAGAAGTGTTACTGCCAAACATTAATTTGAACAATGGTATTGTTGCTGGGCAAATTGCTGAAATCACTATCGACTTTACCAGTGATAACTTTGTTTATCGCTTACCGATATCGGCATTGGTAACTGTTAATAATAATGGTCAGGCCGTTGTTATTGTAAGGAATGAGCAAGACCTTAAGTATCAATCTTATGATATTTACCGTTTAGATAATCAGTTTGTTTATCTGTTTGCTTCGGTTGATGACCAACCCTTACAAATAGTGACGAGTGGTTGGCAACATATTTCAATAGGTAAGTAATTTTATGCTACTACCTAAACTCGCCATAAAAAACGCTCAGTTTACCCTAACGATAGTGGTGCTATTAGTACTGGTTGGTATTGTTTCATACTTTCAAATGCCACGTTCAGAAGACCCGCAATTTGATATGCCCATCACTTTAATTGAAGTGATTTATCCTGGTGCCTCACCCGCAGATATTGAAACTTTAGTGATAAATCCACTTGAGGAAGAATTTTCTGATATAGAAAACATCAAAAAAATTGAATCTCAGGTCAAAAATGGTGGGGCTCGTATTGAAATTACCTTTTTATATGGCACAGACTCCGAAGCTGCTTTTAACAAAGTAAAGCAAGCGGTTTCATCGGTTAAACCGAGTTTACCTCAAGGTGTTCATGACTTACTTGTTTTAAAAGCAACACCCTCTGGTGTCGCTATTATGCAACTGGCACTGTGGAGTGAGCCGATTGATTATAAAGTTATGGAGTTTTACGCCAAACAGTTAGAAAAACGTTTAGAAGCGATTAACGACGTTCGAAAAGCGAATATTTGGGGATACCCTCAGCAAATTGTTGCTATTGACGTTAATTTAGCCTTGTTAAAGCATTACGGTTTATCTGTTACCGATATCAACGCAATTTTGCAAGGCCGTGCGGTAAATATTACCCCGGGTTATGTTGATGCAAGTTCAAGGCGCTTTAATGTAAAAGCCAGTGGGAATTTTGTGCAATTGGCCGAGTTAGGTGAAACGGTTATTCGCTCTGATGACAGTTTTATACTGCGTTTAAAAGATGTTGCGACAATTGAATTTTCTGGATTAGAGCCTAATTATTTAGCATATTATGACAATAAACCGGTTATTTTTCTAACCGTAGAGCAACGACCCGATACAAATATTTTTGCGCTAACTGAAAATATCGATAATGAAATAGCAAGTTTCACCGAAAGTTTACCTGACAACATGAATGTTGATGTGTTGTTTAAACAAGCGGATAGTGTTGAATCAAGAGTAAATGGTTTTTTTGATAACCTTTGGCAAGGACTAGTCTTAGTTGGCATTATGTCACTAATATTCTTAGGGTTACGTGAATCTTTAGTGGTGATTGCGGTGATTCCGTTGTCGTTTTTAGTGGCAATAGGTTGGTTAGACTTTATTGGCTTCGGCTTACAACAAATGTCGATTGTTGGATTGATCATCGCATTAGGTTTGCTAGTTGATAATGCCATTGTTGTTACCGAGAGTATTCATCGCGAAAAGAAAAAAGTCACGCCTCTTAGTGACGCGGCAGCATCTGGTACAAGCAAAGTTGGCTGGGCAATAACCAGTGGCACTGTTACCACGATGTTAGCGTTTTTACCTATGCTAATGTTAGCGAGCAGTACCGGTGACTTTGTTCGCTCAATGCCTGTTACTGTGGTATTAGTGTTACTCGCCTCTTTGTTAATTGCACTAACGTTAACGCCACTGTTAGCGAGCCGATTTTTTGCAACCAATACTCAGAAAAACACCTCTAAAGTAAAGACTTTACAGCATTATGTGAATATATTTGCTGAGCAGACTTATGCAAAATGGTTAAGTCGGTTTATCAATTTACGCTGGATTGTTATTGTTATTGCAGTTTTATGTTTAGTGGGCATGTTGTCATTATTTGGCAAGGTGGGCGTGAGTCTTTTCCCTAAAGCGGAAAAACCAATGATCATGCTTGATGTTGAAACACCGCCTAATTCATCGTTAGCTTATACTGATAAAGTCATGCAAAAAATGACTAAAATCATCGAGAAAAATGATTTAGTAGAAAAAGTTGCTTTAAATGTTGGTAGTGCCAACCCACGTATTTATTACAATCAAATTCCTAAACGTGGTGTGGCAACTTATGGTCAGGTTATTGTTGTATTGGCTGAATATGACGCGGTAAGAGTTTCTAATTTTGTTAGTGAACTGCGTGAAGAGTTTGGTCAGTGGCAGGAAGCTAAAATTACGGTTAGTGAGTTTACCCAAGGTCCGGTTACTGACTTACCCATAAGCGTTAGGTTGATGGGTGAGTCACTGTCTGACTTAGAGCAGGTTGCTAATGATCTTGCCAATATGATGGCAAATACAAAAGGCATCATAAATATTGATAACCCAATTGGTGTTGCTAATACAGAGCTTCTGCTGGATATCAATTATGAAAAAGCAGGTTTAAGCAATATAGATATCAATACCCTTGATACTACTTTACAGACGATACTTTCTGGAACATCCGTAGGACAATTTAATGATGATAACGGTGAAAATTATCCTATTATTGTGCGTCGTAAAAATCCAGATATTGATGGTTTAGCTGATATTAATGTTACTAATCGATTAGGTGAAGCTATTCCGCTTAATCAATTTATTAGTACTAAACTGCAAAAAGGTCGCACTGAGTTTTACCATTATCAAAAATTACGTATGGCAAAAGTGTCTGCAGATGCAGATAAAAATTATACGGTAAGTGAACTTACGGCTAACGTTATTGCGTACTTAGATGAGTATAAAATGCCAAGTGGCGTTAGTTATAATTTGGGAGGAGAAGAAGAATCTCGTCAAGAAAATTTCTCTGGGCTCACTCAAATCATGCTCGTTACTGCTATTGGTATTTTCGCGGTGCTGGTCTTACAGTTTAAGTCATTTTTACAACCCATCGTAATTTTCACTTCAATTCCCTTTGCTATGGCAGGCTCGGTAATAGGTTTATATTTAACCGGACAATCATTTTCAATGATGGCATTTATTGGTTTAATTAGTCTGTTTGGAATAGTGGTCAACAATGCCATTATATTAATTGATACCACCAATCGAAACCTTGCAGAGTCAGCTAACTTAAAAGAAGCCATTATAACGGCTAGCGCAAGCCGTTTTACCCCAATATTATTAACAACACTAACAACTATTGGTGGACTATTGCCCTTAACTATTTTTGGTGGTGCGTTATGGCAGCCTTTAGGCACTGTTATTATTTCAGGCTTATGTGTATCGGCTATCGCGAGCTTTTTATTAGTACCGGTATTAACTGACGTATTTACTGAAGATAAAAAACAAAACAATGACTAAACAAAAACTCAACAAGAAGTTTATATTATGGATTCATTAGGTCTATTTGGTTATTCATTAGCTGGCATTGCATATTTAGTTTTTGCGCTACTGATTTTTGCTGCACGAAATAAGACAACGCTAGCTCGCTGGGTATTAGTTTCTGTATTAGTCACGGTTATTGCTAATGGGGTTGCGGCCTTACAAATAAAGTTAGGCTTTAGCTTGCAGTGGGCAATGCTTGCAGATGGCTTTAAAGTAGCTTGCTGGTCGTTGTTAATCTTGCTTTGTAACACAGAACAACGCTCTTTTCGGGCGATTATTGCCAATTCACATATTCGTCAATATATCAAAATTTGGACCATACTCATGGTTGCTTGCTGGTTGGCGAGTGTCTTATTGAATTATTCTTATGAGTATTTATTCCTACTTTTTATTGTGCTTAATTTATGGAGTTTAGTGCTACTAGAACAGTTATACCGAAGTGCTGATTCACAAGTGCGCTGGGCTATTTGGCCGATGGTTATTGCATTAGCCAGCGTTGCGATTTTTGACTTTGTTTTATATGCACAAGCCACTATGGTTGACGGTATTGATTTTGATTTTTGGTTTAGTCGTGGTTTTATCTCTCTTATTGTTGTGCCTTTATTACTGATCAGTACTCGACGGATTCGTAATGGTGCGGTAAGAATTTTTGTTTCTCGACATGTTGTTTTTTATAGCTCAATGTTGATGATTGCCGGTATCTATTTATTGGTTATGGCCTTTGCTGGCTATGTTATTAACTACATAGGTGGAGAGTGGGGCAGCGTTGTTAGTATCGGTTTCCTAATGTTAAGTGCTTTGGTATTAGTCGCTTTATTTATTACCGAGTCGTTGCGCCGGAAATTAAAAGTGTTTATAGCAAAAAACTTTTTTGCTAATAAATACGAATACCGCGATGAATGGTTAAACCTGATCGGAAAAATAGAAACCACCAATGCTGAAAGCTATTATCAAATGGCAACTCAAATAATGATGTCAAAAGTAGATGCTTATGCTGGCGCTATTTTGAAAAAAGTAACAGGTCAACGTTTCAGTGTTCAATATTCTGAAAAATTGCTTCTAGATGATACCTTTAATCAGCAACTGGTCGAGTGCAGTCTTTTTTGTCAGCGCCAAGGTTGGATCATTGATGTTGATGAATATCGCAAAACGCCAACTGTTTATCCTGGCTTATCTCTGGACTTATCATTGTTCGATACCAAAAGTATCAGAATTATAGTCCCTATTTTTATTGGTAAAGCATTCTATGGGATGTTTATTTTAGCGGGAAAAAACCAAGTTAAGCAATTAAATTGGGAAGACAGAGACTTACTTTTCGCCATATCAAAACAGTTAGGAAATTTCGTTTCTTTACATGAAGCTAATGATAAATTAGCAGAATCAAAACAGTTTGATGCCTTTAACCGAATGTCCGCTTTTTTAGTGCATGATTTGAAAAATGTTCAAGCTCAGTTAGCACTTATTACCTCTAATGCAGAAAAACACCGAGATAACCCAGAGTTTATTGCTGATGTTTTTGAAACGGTAGAGTCGGCGACAGAACGCTTATCTAAAGTGCTTTCGCAATTACGTAATAAGCAAGCAGCTCAATCTAAAAGTGAGTTGGTTGATATCTCAGCAATCATTAACAGTGTAATAGAGCAGAGAAATATTGAGTTACCTAAGGTGACCTTTGATAAAATCAACCATTGCGAAATGGCTATTGATAATGAAACATTTCATTCAGTGCTCAATCACTTAATACAGAATGCACAGGAAGCGACAAGCAAAGATGGCTGGGTTAAAGTAGAACTTACTCAGATAGAAAACCATATAGGCATTAAAATTTCTGATAATGGCTGCGGTATGTCGGCAGACTTTATTAATAATCGACTATTCAAACCTTTTGATACCACTAAAGGTAATGCGGGTATGGGCATTGGCGTCTTTGAAGCCAAGCAATTTGTTGAAGGTATCGCCGGAATAATTAAAGTCGAGAGTATTGAAGATAAAGGCACTGTTTTTATAATAGACTTACCAATAAATCCAAGTTTATAAATGATATATTACGGTGGAATACAGATCCTGAAATAAATTCAGGATGACGCTCGTGGATTCAGGCTGATGTTTTTGGATTCAAGCTGACTTACGTGGATTGAGGGCGACGACAGGTAAGGTTGTTTTCCCCGTCATGCTGAACTCGTTTCAGTATCCGGGTTGAGATCCTGAAATAAATTCAGGATGACGTAAGTGGATTTAGGATGACTTTCATGGATTCAGGATGACTTTCATGGATTCAGGATGACTTTCATGGATTCAGGATGACGC